>JAEEXW010000427.1 GCA_016287995.1 Bacteroidales bacterium | reverse complement strand
GTTTAAGAGTTACATACGACCTTGGTTTATCGAATCTTGTCTCTGACGGAGATAGCGACAACAAGGTTTCAACAAATGTTCTCGGTTTATCAATAACTTACAAATTCTAACAACTATAAAAGAATAACTCTTTTTTCCCTTCATTATTAACAGCGGCTTTTTGTGTTGGGCATCCGGCATAAAAAGCCGTTGTTCTTATTATGATTTTAAATTTTACAAAAATCCGGCGGAAAAAGTTTGAAAAAAATAAAAGTTGTATTACCTTTGCAAAAATTAAAACAGAAATAATTATGACAGCAACAGAAATAAAAAACGATGTTATCAACAATTTGATGAGCATCAACAGCAAAGAGTTTTTGACGCAGATAAATTCAATTTTGAAATGTTTTCTCAAAATTGAAAAACATACTGCCGAAACAAAAAATGTCAGAAAAAGAAGCGTTAAGAAAAACGCCAAAGAAAAAAGTGTCAAGGAAATGTCAAACGAAGAGTACATTGATTACATCGCCTCACTATCCAAAGACAATCCTATGACGGCTGAGGAATATAAAAAACTGATTATCGGTAGCCGTGTGTCAGGTGTAACAAGAAATATTAACTATCAAGCAAGATAACAAAATGCCCTGAACCTACGTAAAACCCTTATAAAATTTTACGTAAAACCTTTATCCAATTTACGTGTTTTTTTTACGGTAAAATTCATCAATAATATGGAACTTTGCGCAGTTAAAAAAATCAACTGTTATGCAAAGAAAGAAACCGAATATTCAAGGGCTTTATAACCCTGAAAACGAACACGATGCCTGTGGTGTCGGAATGGTTGTGAACATTCACGGCAACAAATCTCATGAACTCGTGGACAACGCTCTTAAAGTCCTCGAAAACATGATGCACCGCGGCGCAGAAGGCTCCGACGGAAAAACCGGCGACGGCGCGGGAATCCTTCTTCAAATCCCGCACGAATTTATTCTCCTTCAAGGTATTCCCGTACCCGAAAAAGGTAAATACGGAACAGGTCTCATTTTTCTGCCAAAAGACAATGCACGTCAGGGCGAAATTCTCAAAATCTTTATCGAAGAGATTGAAAAAGAAGGTCTTAACCTTATGCACCTTAGAAACGTCCCCGTTAATTCTGAATGTCTTGGCGAAGGCGCAAAAATGACAGAGCCCGACATTCGTCAAATCTTTATCACGGGCGTTTCTGATGACAAAGTGCCTGAATTTGAAAGCGTACTTTACAAAATCCGTAAACGCGTAGAAAACAGAATTTCTGACCCCGATTTTTATGTTGTTTCCCTTTCAAGTAAGTCCATAGTATTTAAAGGTATGCTGACTTCAATGCAGTTAAGGGAATATTATACAGACCTTTCAAACGAATATCTCACAAGCGGACTTGCACTTGTTCACTCGCGTTTTTCAACCAACACTTTCCCTGAATGGAAACTCGCACAGCCTTTCAGAATGTTGTGTCATAACGGCGAAATTAACACTATCCGCGGAAACCGTAATTGGATGAAAGCCCGCGAAAGCGTTCTCTCGTCAGGCAAACTCGGCAACATCAAGGATTTGCGCCCGATTGTAACGCCTAACATGTCCGACTCTGCATCGCTTGACAACGTGTTTGAATTTTTCGTAAATTCGGGAATGTCATTGCCGCACGCAATGGCGATTTTGGTCCCCGAAAGTTTCAACGATAAAAACCCAATAAGCGACGAACTTAAAGCCTTTTACGAATACCACTCAATCCTTATGGAGCCGTGGGACGGACCGGCTGCGCTGCTCTTTTCAGACGGCAGGTTCGCAGGCGGAATGTTGGACAGAAACGGCTTGCGTCCCTCGCGTTATGTCATCACAAACAACGGCATGATGGTTGTTGCCTCGGAGACTGGCGTTATGGATTTTGAACCCTCACAAATTAGCGAAAAAGGTCGCCTTCAACCCGGAAAAATCATTATGATTGACACTCAGGAAGGCAAAATCTATTACGACGGCGAACTCAAAAAACAACTTTCGCAAGAACACCCGTATAAAACTTGGCTCAATACCAACAGAATCCAGTTGGAAAACCTTAAATCCGGACGTAAAGTCAGCAACGAAGTGCCTGATTTTGAGCGCAAACTCGTTAATTTCGGCTTTTCGGGCGAAGACATCGAAAAAACTGTTATCCCGATGTGTACAACAGGTGCTGAACCCGTTGCCGCAATGGGTAACGATACTCCGCTTGCAGTGGTTTCAGACCGTCCACAGATATTTTTCAACTATTTCCGTCAGCAGTTTGCACAGGTTACGAACCCCGCGATAGACCCTATTCGCGAAGAACTCGTTATGTCGCTGACAGAATACATCGGCTCTGTCGGAACTGACATTTTAACACCCGACGAAACTAACTGCAAAATGGTTCGTCTGCCGCACCCCGTCTTGAACAATACACGTCTTGACATTCTTTGCAATATCCGTTACAAAGGTTTCAAAACCACAAAGTTGCCGCTTCTTTACGACCCCGAAAAAGGCGAAAGAGGCTTGCGCGAGGCTGTTGACAACCTTTGCAAAAAAGCAGAAGAATCGGTGGACGCAGGTATTAATTACATCATACTTTCCGACAGAGATTTGGACGAAAAGACGGCTGTAATTCCGTCTCTGCTTGCAACATCGGCGGTTCACCATTATTTGATTTCGGTTGGAAAACGTGTTCAGACGGCTCTTATCGTAGAGTCCGGCGAAATCCGCGAAGTTATGCACGCCGCACTTCTTCTCGGCTACGGTGCTTCGGCTATCAATCCGTACATGACTTTTGCCGTTTTGGACTATTTGGTTAAGACAAAACAGATTCAGGAAGACTATCAAACCGCTGAAAACAAC
>JAEEXW010000426.1 GCA_016287995.1 Bacteroidales bacterium | reverse complement strand
GAGCTTATGTTCCACACTTATCTTAATGCTTTTAAAAATTCCAAGAGTACTTTTTTCTTAGAAAGTGCGAGGGAATACGGTTATAATTTGAGCGAAGATTTTTCGGATTCTGATTGGGGATACATTGATATTTTAAGAATGACGACATTGGAGGGCGATCCCTTGACACCTGATTTGAAATATGTTCACCCCGATACCAACAACGAGGACGATCAGACGGTTATGAAAGTGGCTTTGCCAAAGGGTGTTGTCCCCGGCGGTCAAATTCAAATCAGTGTTTCGTTTCTTTCAAAATTGCCGAAAATCCTAAAGAGAACTGGTTATGAGAGGGGAGACTTTTTTATGGTCGGACAGTGGTTTCCAAAAATTGCGGTTTACGAGCCTAAGGGCATGAGAGGTCGTAAGACTGCTGGTTGGAATTGTCATGAATTTCATTTTGATTCGGAGTTTTATGCTGATTTCGGCACGTATGAAGTCTCGATTAATGTTCCCGAAAAATACGTTGTCGGAGCAACCGGCGTTGAAACTTACAATGCCACACTCGGCGATGGTACAAAGACTTACAAGTTTTTCGCTAACGACGTGATTGATTTTGCATGGACTGCATCGCCTGCTTACAAGGTTATGCTTGATACTTATAATAATAAAGGTATCAAACTTTTGTATATGCCCGAACATTCCTCTGATGCGGAGCGTTATATTAACGCCGTAAAATTTGCAATGGAGTATATGCAGAAAAATGTAGGCGAATATCCTTATCCTCAAATTACGCTTGCTGATTGTCCTTTTTATGCGCGTGGTGCTGCCGGAATGGAATATCCGATGTTTATAACCGTCCATACCAACCGTTTTGACGGTTTCCATGAAGCGGAAAGTGTTGCAATTCACGAGTTTGTGCATAATTATTTTATGGCGGCAGTTGCAAGCAACGAGTTTGAAGAGGCTTGGCTTGACGAAGGTTTGACGTATTTTTATGAAGGTGAAATCATGGACGCATATTTTGGCGAAGGCTCACAGTATAATTGTATGGGCTTTAAGAAAAATGCTTCCGAACAGGTAAGACTCGGATATACACAGAGTTACAATCCTGCAATAGCCTCGATAAACAATTATGTTTGGCGTTATCCTTCGCACACTTATCAAGTTATGGCTTATAACAAGCCCGCAACTATGATTCAGACTTTGAAAGGTATGTTGGGAGAAGAAAATTTCAACGCCGCAATGAAAAATTATTTTGAGACTTTCAAATATAAACACCCCTGTTCTTCGGACTTTTTTTCCGTTATGAATCAGAAAGCGAGAGAAACGGGTAATCCTGATTTGGGCGGGGATTTGAATTGGTTTTTTAGAAGTGCATTTTGTACGGACGAAGTCTGCGACTATAAACTTACGAAAATCGTTAACACCACCGTTCAAGAAAGCGAGAAAGGTTTTTTTGACAGCGGTTTGGACAAGATTTTGGGTCGTGAGGACGGTCAAAGCAAAATAAAATCATCGGTTTTTGTTCAGAGAATGGGGACGATGGTAATGCCGGTTGAGGTTTTGGTAACGTTCAAAAACGGTGAAACTCAAACTGTTAAATGGGACGGAAAGGGTCGCTGTAAGGAGTTTGTTTTTACGGGCAATTCATCGGTGGTTTCGGCGCAAATCGATCCCGAAAACAAAATCAAATGCGACATCGATTTGATTAACAATTCGATAAGTTATGAGAACAATTCTCAAAATCCAATTTGGAAATACGCTTCAAAATTCTTGTTTTGGGTTGAAAATGTTTTCCAAACGGTATTTTTCTTTGCTTAAAATTTTATAACAGAAAAAACATTTAAGAAAATGAACATAATAAAAGCATATTCAAGAGGTTTTAAAAATTCGCTGCGCAGACCGAAAATGATATTTCTCATTTACGCTATTTGTCTGCTCTTGGGTTTGTCGCTCGCTTTGCCGTTTTTCTTTTCGTTTCAGAGTGCAAGCGGCAATAGTATGATTTCCAAATCGTTGGATTATACAACTTTTAGCGAGTTGCTGAATTTCCATTCATGGAATCTTGAATCTATTTTTCATCAGGGAGTCTTTACGGTGTTTGTTTATTGGCTTTTGATGGTATTTTTTGTGGGTGGCATTATCCGAAGTTTCAACAGAGAGGATTATTCTGTTTCAACGTTTTTTTCGGGCGCAGGGGTCAACTTTTTGAGATTTCTCCTTTGTGATGTGTTAATGATTGTCGCTCAAATAGTTATGTTCTTTTTGTTGTTTGGTTTGGCATCGTTGTTGTTGAAACTTTTTGGCAATATCGTTTCGGAAAGGCCTCTGTTTTGGGCGTATGCGATAGCGGGATTCGTTTACGCCTGCGTTGTGGTTTTGCTCTTGATGATTTCGGATTACGCCAAATTTTATATGGAAATGGCTGAAACTCATAGGGTTTTCAAAGCCATCGGAAAAGCGGTGAAATATGTTTTCAATAATTTTGTCAAGACATATTTTTTGTATGCGCTTTTGTTGGTAGTCCCTGTTTTGACCCTTATTCTTTATAAACTGACTTTTGACAAAATCGGCACGGCTGCAACTTGGGGCTTGATTGCAATGTTTTTTGTTCAGCAGTTTTTTATTGTTTTGAGAATTTGGTTTAGAGTTTGGTCTTTGTCGAGTCAGTTTGAAATGTTTGCTGACGACTATGTAAAAGTTTCAGTTTTTGACGTTGATATAACCACGCAAGATACGGACGAGGACGAAAAAGAAGAAGAGAAAAAAATAGAAATCAACAAAAAAGTTGAAGTTACTACTACTACAACGACAACGGTTGTTGAAACAGAAGAATCTGAGCCGGAAACCGAATCTGCGTTAGAAACTGAATCTGAGCCGGAAACCGAA
>JAEEXW010000425.1 GCA_016287995.1 Bacteroidales bacterium | reverse complement strand
TTGATTCGGAGATTTGGCAAGACATCAAGTCTTCGGCAAAAGTAAGAATAAAACACAACGGTGAGTTTGCTTTCAAGATTATCGGTTATGAGGCTGACGAACACAACGTTAAAGCCGGTATTCAAAACGTTAAAAAAGCAAGG
Source organism: Bacteroidales bacterium (assembly GCA_016287995.1). Taxonomy (GTDB): domain Bacteria; phylum Bacteroidota; class Bacteroidia; order Bacteroidales; family UBA3824; genus UBA3824. Next base: position 2,744 of record JAEEXW010000425.1, on the reverse strand, counting down.
CTTGACAAGTATATTGATATTCAAAAAGTCGATTACAGCGATATAATGCTGCCTTCGGGTCCTACGACGGCAGTAGTCAACGCTCCGAAAATCGACGTTTTCAAAAAAGAAGACTCGCAAGAGGTTGTCGAAATGCTGTCAAAACTCGTTAAGAAGACCTTCAAAGGCGAAAAGACGTGGATAATTTCCGACAATACCGAGTTAGACAAACTTATCGGCGTTCAACATACGAAAGAGTGTGAAGTAAAGAATGGAAAATTTCCATTTATACTTGGTATGTATTAAAAGTGTAAAAAAATAAAATATTTTTGGAAAAAAGTTGCACAATTTGAAAATATATCATTATATTTGTGCAAAATAAAAAACGACTATTTTTTTTAACCATTATCCAGATATGAAAGCGGATATACATAGCCTTTATGAAAAGAGCAAGAAAGGAGACCTTGTAGCAACGCATGAGGGGGATATTAATTCCGACCTCATTACGAAGTATTTGAGCGGGGTTGAAAGTTCGCTTTCAGAGGCGGGTGAACTTGGTAAGATAATAAGAAAGGTTTACAATATACTGGTGGAGGCTTTGCAAAATCTTTTTCACCATTTGGAAATTCCGCCTAAGGAATATCTTGACAGCGTAAATCTTCCTGAAACCTGCCGGTATGCTTTTTGTACGCTCATAAAGGAGGGAAAAGGCTCATACAAGGTTACTTGTGGAAATTTTGTTTCTAACAAATACATACAGTTTCTTAGGGACAGAATTGAGCAGTTGAATTACCTTTCGGCTGCCGAACTCAAAGAGTTGTACAAAAGGGTTTTGAACAACGATGAGTTTTCCTCAAAAGGCGGCGGCGGTCTCGGTTTTATTGAGATGGCAAGAATGTCAGGACAAAAACTCGGTTATGACTTCGTAAAATACGACGAAAGTTATAGTTTTTTTATCTTGGAAATACGCATAGGTTAAAAAAAATAACAATATAGGACATAAGACAAATTAAAAAAATATTTTAAAAATGGATTCAATAAATATAGAAGGTACACCTAAAACTCCTGAGGTTTCGTTTGATGCAAAAAGCGGTCAGATTGAAATAAAAGGACGTTCTATTCCAGAAAACTCTATTGAGTTTTATAAACCTTTGGTGGATTGGCTTGACAAATACGCTGATATTGCCCAAGGTGTGGTTAATGTGGTGATTCAGTTGGAATATTTCAATACGAGTTCTTCCAAATGTATTCTTGATGTATTCAAGAAATTGGAAAATATACATAACAAAAATAAAATTGATGTTGTCATTAATTGGTATTATGAGGAAGACGACGAAGATATGTTGGAGGCTGGCGAAGACTATCAGTCAATATTGAAAATACCTTTCAAAATGGTGGAAATATCAGAATAAAATTTAAAAGATTATTTTTATTGGTTTCCATTTTTATCAGGTATTAGAATGTTTTAAAAAAAATGCCGTCCTATGAGTGTATACTTTTAAGGAAGGCATTTTTTATATATTTTTGTTAACTTTAAAATGTTATTGCTTATGAGACTTAAAATTCTTATTTTTTCGGTTTTGTTTTTCATAGCAGGCTTTTCTTGCTTTGCCTGCGATGTTTTTGAAGATCCCGAAACAGAAAACGGAACAGACCCCGCAACAGAGACCGAAACGGAAAACACAGAGTCATCATCGCTTTTTACTGATGCCGAAATCAAAGCCGCTAACACCGCTGCAAATGTTGATTATTTGACTGACGAAGAAAAAAAAGTGATTTTGCTTTGTAATTTGGCGCGTCTTGACGGCAGCCGTTTTGCAAAAGAGTATGTAAAGCCGCACCTTAAAGGCAAAACAAGCAGCGCGATAAATTCGCTTTATTCGGACTTGTCGGCAGTGAAAAACCGTCCGATGTTTCTTCCGAAAGAAGAACTTTGCGAATCAGCGGCTTATCATGCCGAAGACATGGGAAAAAGCGGTCGTACAGGTCATAATTCCTCTGACGGCACTTCAATGTCAGACAGACTGTGGAGTTATAATCCCGATGCTATGAGTATAGCGGAAAATTGCAGTTACGGACCTTCCGAGGCTGTGGCTATTGTGGTTCAACTGCTTGTTGACGAAGGACTTACGCCTCCCGGTCATAGAAACACCATTTTGAGCGCAGAATACAAGGTTATCGGTGTTGCAATCCGTCAGCACAAAAGTTGGCGTTACAACTGCGTTCAGGATTTTTCTGACAGATAATTTTTAGAAAAGACCGGCAGATTTTAAAAGCAGTAAAAACAGCATTATGGGTGCAATATATTTTATCATAACGGTGAAAAGTTTTTCGCGTGAAAACTTTTCACCGTTTCTTGTTACTTCGTTGATGATTGTTTTTGGCTTGCTGACGTAACCGATTAAAATACACGTTCCGATAGCGATTATTGGCATTAAAATATTGTTACTCAGGTAGTCCATCATGTCAAGAAACTGCGCTTTTACGCCGTTAGGAAGAACAACCTCAAAATACATAATGTTATAACCAAAACATACCAAAAGCGCAAAAAACGATGCTATGGAAAACTCTATTAAAGTCGCTTTTTTTCTGTTAGTTCCGAATTTATCAATAAAACTTGATACTATCGCTTCCAAAATCGACATCGCGCTTGTAAGAGCCGCAAACAAAACCATCGTGAAGAAAAGTCCGCCGAGAATGTTTCCCGCCATTCCCATTGTCGCAAAAATTTTCGGAATGTTAATAAACATCAGTCCCGGTCCCGA
>JAEEXW010000019.1 GCA_016287995.1 Bacteroidales bacterium | reverse complement strand
GGGCATATCTGCATACCGGGAGACGTAAAATGCGTAGGTTGCGGCTTTCCGCTCGCTGTCAGCGCACCGGCTCAGGAAGTTACCCCGCCGCCGATACCCCAGTCCCAGCCTCAGACAGAGACAGTTTCCTCTGGCAGCAATGCCCAAATGACCTCAGGACCGAAATTCACGGCTTCGGGACAGCGTTATTGCCGCAACTGCGGACTTATAATTCCCGAAGACGCGGACAAATGTCCGTATTGCGAGACCCCGAAAGGCCTCGGCAACAACTATTGTCCGGACTGCGGTTCGGGTACGATAGCAAGTGATACGGTCTGCCCCGTATGTTCGGCAAAACTCACGCCCGTACAACAAAAACCGGCACCGAATTATATTCCCTCTGCACCGCCCGTACAGAGACCCGGTCAACAGCAGCAATACCAAAAGCCGCCGCATCAGACGACGGTAAACTACAACCACTACAACCCTACGCAGAATAATGTTTACGTACAGTCGTCAGCAGGCGACAAGTCAAGAGACATAACAATTCTGCTCGGAATTTTGCCGGCGTTGTTTGGATTTTGCGGCATTCACAGGCTCTACACGGGACATATTGTAAGCGGTTTGGCGCAACTTTTCACTTTCGGACTGTGCGGTCTCTGGCAGATTATAGACGTGATTATGATATTAAGCGGCTCATTTAGAGACAATGAAGGAAAAAAATTGTCATAAAGCGAAAAAAATACGAAAAAAAAGTTGTATTTAATAAAATTTACTATAAATTTGCAACTGTTTTTATAACATATTAATTTTAATTTTTTTATTTGTTTTTACATGAATATTTATATTGCTAATTTAAGTTACGACGTTACTGACGAGGACTTAAAAGAATTATTTTCAAGTTACGGAACCATTAATTCAGTAAAAGTTATCATTGACAAAGAAACCGGCAAGTCGAAAGGTTTCGGTTTTGTGGAAATGCCTAACGATGAAGAAGGAATGAAGGCAATTGAAGATTTGAACGGTCAGAAGTTGCAGTTTGACGGAGATGAAGACAGTGCCGAGGCAAAAGAAGTAAAAGTTTCTGTTGCACGTCCGCGTCAACAGACACAAAATATGCCGCAACAGAGGGGTTTCCGTCCCAACAACGGTTATCAAGTAAGAAATAGACAACCCTATTACGGAGGTCAGGGTGGTTATCGCAACCCCGCAGGTCAAAATTTCCGTCCTCAGAGACCGTATAATCAGGGGTACAACAGAGGTTACAATCAGGGATATAACCAAGGATACAATCCGGGTTACAATCAAGGATATAACAATCAGAATTATAATCAGGGTTACACTTCGGAGACAAACGGACAAGAAACACAGGCTCAAAACAACAATTCTTACCGTCAAAATCAAGGCTATAATCAGGGTTATAATTCTAACTATCAGCAAGGCGGTTACCGTCCGAGACGTCCTTACCAGCAAAATAATTATCGTCCTTACAACAATTATCATCCTTATAACAACGGTTACGGTAATCAGGGTTACGGCAACCAAGGATATAATAATCAGGGCTACGGTAATTATAATCAGCCGCAAACCGAACCGCAGACCACTGCAACGGACAAAACCGACGAAACACCGGCTGAAAACTAATACAGAAAAAAATTACGGAGACGCTTTGAGGAAAACGTCTCCGTTTTTTTTATTAACTCAAAAATACCTTTTTATTAACATAACTGTCAATTAATTAGCGTAACTTTGCAGCCGTAAACATTACCCCTTAAAAAATAAATATTTTTTTAGATGAACTTTCAAGAAATTGGTTTGAAAGAACCTATCGTTCAGGCCGTTACAGAGATGGGCTTTGAACAACTTACCCCGATTCAGGAAAAAACCATTCCTTTTATCACCTCGTCAAAAGGCGACTTAATTGCTTTGGCTCAGACGGGAACGGGAAAAACTGCCGCTTTTGGTCTGCCGGTTTTGAATATGCTTGATGTTGAAAGCAAAGATACTCAGGTACTTGTACTTTGTCCGACAAGAGAGTTGTGCCTTCAAATAACGGGCGATTTAAAGAACTTTTCGTCAAAAATGAAAGGCGTGGAAATCGTTCCCGTATACGGCGGCTCAAACATCGAAACGCAGATTAAGCAACTCAAAAAACGCGCTCAAATCGTAGTAGCAACTCCGGGCCGGGCAATAGACCTTTTGGAAAGAAAAGCCTTGAAAATCAATGCGATAAAATGGCTCGTTTTGGACGAGGCGGACGAAATGCTTTCGATGGGTTTCAAAGAGGATTTGGACAGGCTTTTGTCGGAGACTCCCGACGAAAAGACAACTCTTTTGTTTTCGGCGACAATGCCTTATGACATCGAAAAAATGGCGCACAGTTACATGAAAAATCCGCAGGAAATCGCTGTCGCTCAGAAAAATATCGCTGCTGAAAATGTTGAACATCAATATTTTATGGTGCGTTCAAAAGATCGTTACGAGGCTTTGAAAAGAATTGCGGACGTTAATCCCGATATTTACGCGATAGTTTTCTGTCGCACGAGAATAGAGTGCAAGGAGGTTGCTGACAAACTGATTTCGGACGGTTATAATGCGGATGCTCTTCACGGTGATTTGTCGCAGGCTCAGAGAGACAACGTTATGCAGAGATTCCGCAGCAAGCATCTTCAAATACTCGTTGCAACGGACGTTGCGGCAAGAGGTTTAGACGTCAACGATTTGACTCATGTTATTAATTACAACCTGCCTGACGACCCGGAGGTTTACGTTCACCGTTCAGGAAGAACCGGAAGGGCAGGAAAATCGGGAATCTCAATTTCGATTCTCCACCTTAGGGAAAAAGGCAAAATGAAACAAATCGAAAAAATTTGTAAAAGACATTTTGTTGCCAAAAACGTACCCGGCGGCAGGGAAATCTGCGAAATTCAACTCTTCAACCTCATCGACAAAATGAAAAACGTTGAAATAGACGAAGACAGAATTGCGTCGTTTTCTCGTCAGATTGAAGAAAAACTCGCCGGAATGTCAAGGGAAGAACTTATCAAAAAATTTGTTTCGATGGAGTTCAACCGCTTTTTGGACTATTACAAAAACGCAAAAGACATTAATGTTGACCTTTCGGAAGAGGACAGAATAAGCCCGAAAAAAGACCGTCAGTCAAGGAAAGAACGTTTTACCCCGAACGACCGCATAAAATATTCACGACTTTTTATTTCGCTCGGCTCAAAAGACAACGTTGCGCCCGCCACGATGATTGGCTTTATTAGCAGGATTGTCAACAATCGGGACGTTACAATCGGCAAAATAGACATTATGAGAAACTTCTCATTCTTTGAGGTTGACGAAAAACACACCTCGGAGGTTCTTGCAGCAATGCAGCGTGCAAAATTTGACGGCGAAAACGTTACCGTGGAAATTGCCTCGTCGCAAAAAAACGAGCCGAGAGACCGTCGCGATAAAAAAGACAAGAAAGATAAAAAAGATAAAAAACGCGGCAAAAACGTAATGTTTCAGCGTAGAGGCGCAAGAAACAAGTAAGACTTTTTTTAAGGGTTAGTAATATGTTTATTGTCGAGAGGCCGTTTCTTTTTTTCAAAAAGGGGACGGTCTCTTTGTTTTTTTTTAGAAAATTTTTGTTTTTATTTTGTGGTTTCAAGAAAACTTTTTTACATTTGCACTAAAAACACAGACTATATGTAACGATATGGTAGTAACGTTTGATGATAGGGAGTTGGAGAAATGCGCAAATGATACAAGATATTGTGTTAAAAGGTTAGGTATGCGTAGAGCAAAACTTTATCTTGATAAACTGCAAAAGTTGTATTTAGCAGATACATTGGAAGATGTTCGGGAAATGCCGGGACATTTTCACGAACTTGTAGGTGATCGTAAAGGACAATGGTCTTGTGATTTTGATCAACCGTATCGTTTAATTTTTGAGCCACATGAAAATCCGATTCCGACAGATAGTACAGGAAAATACATTTGGCTTGAAATAAAAGGTGTGGAAATAATTGAAATAACAAATTATCACGGGAAATAGGAGGAAAATCGAAATGGGAACTAAAAAAACATTTGAACCGGCTGTTTATTTTCATCCGGGAGAAACTTTGGAAGAGAAACTTCAAGAAATGGGATTTTCCTATTCTGAATTTTCCAAAATGTCGGGATTGTCAGAAGACAAAATCAAACGCATAACTGCCTGTAAGACGGATATTGACGAGGAAACAGCGGAAATTTTATATAAATCAACGAAAATACCGGTGTCTATGTGGCTCAAAATGCAGGAAAGTTTCAATCTTTACAAATTGCAAAAACTTGCCGGTATGCTTTTGAAAAATCTCCAAAAACATGAAACCGCATACGAAGTAAAACGCCAAAAAGTCCGTCAGACCATTAACAAAATGGCTGCGTTAGTGTAACGCTGCATTTTTTTGTTTTTATATTTTTTATGAAAAAAAACAAAGAAAAATTTGCAAACTCAAAAAAAAAGCGTTAAATTTGCAGCCGAATTTTTTGCGGGTGTGGCGGAATTGGTAGACGCGTCAGACTTAGGATCTGATGCCGCAAGGCGTGGGGGTTCGAGTCCCTTCATCCGCACTATTTTATTTTTCCTTAATAACATTTGAACATTTAGATGGAAATTACAAGAAACAATATTGATGCGCTCAATGCAACAATAAAAATTACCGTAACAAAAGACGATTATCAGTCCAAAGTGGACTCTTCGTTGAAAGATATTCAGAGAAAAGCCGTTTTTAAAGGTTTCAGACCCGGCAAAGCACCTTTGGGACTTGTAAAAAAAGAGTTCAACGCTCGTACAAAGGCCGATGAAATCAACAAGATAGTTTCAAAGGAACTTATGAATTATCTCAAAGAAAACAAAGTTGATTATATGGGCGAACCTATGCCGAGTGAGTCTCATACGGATATTGTATACGATTACGAAAAAGACGAAACTTTTGATTTTTATATCGACATCGCTCTTGCTCCCGAATTTGACACCGACATTGACAGCAACCTTTCTTTGAAACAATATGTTATCAATATTGAGGATTCTGCAATCGACAAAGCAGTTGAACAATATAAAAACGCTGCCGGAAAACAACAGCCGGCTGAGGTTTCGGGCGAAAAATCTTTCCTCAAAGGTGAGGTTTATCAAATTGATTCTGACAACGTAAGAATTTCTGACGGTCTCTCTAACCGCACTTCAATGCTCGTTGATAGGGTAAAAGACGAAGAGCAGAAGAAGAAATTCATCGGCAGAAAAGTAGGTGATGAAATTACTTTTGACTTGACTCAGATTTTCCCGAACGAAAACGAAGCAAAAGCCCTCTTGAACAACAAGATGATTGATTTTAAGACAATGAATGTAAATTTCGCATTCAAAATCGAAGAAATTTCAGACTTTGTTCAAGGCGAATTGAATCAAGAGGTTTATGACAGATTTTTCGGTAAAGACAAAGTACACAATGAGGAAGAGTTGAGAGAACAAATCAAAGAACAGTTCAAAGACGGTTATGCAAGCGAATCTGACATCAAATTGCTTATTGATGCTAAAAAAGCACTTTTGGAAAGCAACACGTTTGATGTTCCCGTTGCCGCTATGGAACGTTGGCTGCTCACTCTCGACGAATACAAAAACCTCGACCGCGAGACTTTGAAACAGAGATTCCCGAATCTTAAAGACGATATTAAATGGAATCTTATCGAAAACAAAATCGTTAAGAAAAACAATATCGAAATCTCCGAAGACGAAGAACTCGAAGCAGCAAAAGACCTTACGGCTCAGGAATTTGCACGTTACGGACTTATGCCCTCACAGATTCCCGACGACATGCTCGACAATTTCGCGAAAGAAAGACTCGCAAAGAATCAGGACAGAAGTATGATTCGTTCGCAGGTGATTTCACAAAAGATTACGAAACTCGTAAAAGAGAAAGCAACCCTCACGCAGGAAAACATCTCTTACGAAGACTTCGCAAAACTTTTTGAATAGAAGTTTATAGTTAGAAAATAAAATTTAATTGTGCAAGGGTATTTTAACGGCAAATTTTTGCTAAAAAAGATGTTACCGTTAAGATACTCTTTTTGCATTATAAATTAAACTTAATACAATTATGACAAACAGCGAGTTCAGAAAGTATGCTGTTTACCACAGAGGTATCAACAGCAATACTCTAAGCGATTACTCAAATGCGGTAACGGATATGACCCGTAGCGTAATTGAGGAGCGTGATATGCCATTCCGTGAGGTTGACGTTTTTTCACGCCTTATAGCAGATAGAATTATTTTTATCGGAACACCGATTGACAACGACGTCGCAAATATTATTCAGGCTCAGTTGTTGTTTTTGGAGTCGGCAGACCCGCAAAAAGACATTCAGATATACCTTAACACTCCGGGTGGAAGCGTTTACGGTGGTCTTGGCGTTTACGACACAATGCAGTATATTTCGTGCAAAATTTCAACGATTTGTACGGGTATGGCGGCTTCTATGGGTGCTGTTTTGTTGGCGGCGGGTACAAAAGGCAAACGTTATGCCTTGAAACATTCAAGAATAATGATTCATCAGCCGGCAGGTCAGGTAGGCGGACAAGCCTCCGACATTGAGATTTCTGTTAACGAAATACTCCGCGCTAAAAAGGACCTTTACGACATTCTTTCGCTTCATACGGGTCAGCCGTTTGAAAAAATTGAGAAAGACGGCAATAGGGATTATTGGATGCTCAGCGATGAGGCTAAGGAATATGGTCTTATTGACCAAGTAATTTCAAGGGATAAAAACGCACAAAACTAATTGATTATGAACGAAAATTTGGACGGCATATTAAACAGCATTGCGGGAGCAAAATTTTCAGAAAAATTTTTGGAAAAACGCAGCATATTTTTTTGGGGCGAGGTTGACGATGACAGCGCAGAAAAAGTTATCAACAAACTTCTCTACCTCGAAATGGAAAATCCGGGCAAACCGATAACAATGTATATCAGTTCTCCTGGTGGCTCGGTAACTTCTGGTATGGCAATACTTGATACTATGAAAATGATTTCGTCGCCGGTGAAAACGGTTTGTATCGGGCTTTGCGCTTCTATGGCATCACTTCTTCTTTCAGCAGGGGAAAAAGGTTCAAGAGAGATTTTCTCACACGGCGAAGTGATGATTCATCAGCCGTTAATAGGCGGAAGATTTCAGGACAAGGCTTCAAATCTCGAAATTACCGCGAAAAATATTCTCAAAACCAAACGCATAACGGCTGAAATCTTGGCGGAAAACTGCGGCAAAGACGTTGAAACCGTTATGAAGGACATCGAAGAAGACCATTGGATGGACGCAAAAGAGGCTTTGGAATACGGAATCGTAGACAAAATTTCAGAAAAAATAGAATTTTAGTTTTTCTTTTGATTTTTTACAAAAAAAGACCGCAAAAAAACTTGCGGTCTTTTTTTGTATATTATTCATTTTTTTCGTAAATGTTGAATTTTATAAAAGTTGTGGGCTTTCGTTCCAAAATGTGTACTTTTTAGTGAGATTTTGGAACGAAAGCCTACAACTTTTGGGATATTTTCTTCAAGGATTATGACAAAAGGGTCAGCAAAGAACGCTGTTTTGCCCTCGAAAAGTACTCAGAAGAAGGGTTTATTTTCAAAGGTATTCCGTATAAAAATATCGCATAAGATTTGTAACTTTTTCTTTAATTTTTACCGTTAAAGTTTTTTAACATATTGTTTTTTTTCTATTTTTGCACTTTTGAATATTGTATTATAAACATCACACAGAATATGAAAAACAAACTGTTTAATATAATTGCAGCGTTAATATTATCTCTTTCTGTAAGTATAGTTAATGCTCAAACAAAACAGGGTTACGCCGAACTCTCTTCCGACCGCACAACCCTCACCTTCAAATATGGTGAAATGCCCACTACCGGTTCGTTTGCCGAGGTCTACACCATCGAATCGGGTGGTTGGTTGGATTTAGACAAAGGCACGATTACCACAGTTGTATTTGATCCGTCTTTCAAAGTGGTAAGGCCAACTTCTTGTGGTTGGTGGTTTTCTAATTTTACAGATTTAACAACCATAATCGGCATCGAAAATTTAAGAACCTCAGAAGCGACGAATTTGAGTTTTATGTTTTGTAATTGTTACGCTCTTGAAAATCTTGATATGACTCACTTCCAAACAGGGCAAGTTACGGACATGAGTTATATGTTTGCAAATTGTCGCAAGCTTACCTCCCTTGATCTGAGCCTTTTCTACACTTCGAAAGTTACGACCATGGAGAATATGTTTTCTGGTTGCAGCAGCCTTAAAACTATAAAAGTAGGTAGCTTGTGGATAACTGACAATGTAGAAAATAGCAGCAATATGTTAGATGGCTGTTCCGAACTTATTGGCGGCGAGGGTACTCCATTCTCGCCAGACTATATAGACAAAACTTACGCCCGCATAGACGGCAAGAACGGCAGCACAGGCTATTTTACCGCCGGTAGTGAGCCTTATGCCGAACTTTCTTCCGACGGCACAACCCTCACATTCCAATATGGTGTCATGCCCTATAACAGCAACAGGTTCTACGGCCTCGAGGCGGGTAAATGGTTGGAACTAGATAACAAAAGCCCGATTACCAACGTTGTATTTGATAAGTCTTTCTCTGCTGCAGTGCCACTTTCTTGTAGTTGGTGGTTTTCTAATTTTGAAGGTTTAACAACCATAACCGGCTTAGAATATTTAAACACCTCGGAAGTTACGAATATGCAGGATATGTTCCTTAATTGTAAATCTCTTACCTCTCTTGATCTGACCCATTTCTACACTCCGAATCTTACGGATACGGAGTCGATGTTTTCTGGTTGCAATAATCTTAACACTATAAAAGTAGGTTGCGGTTGGAATGTTGACATGGTAACAGCAAGCGACAATATGTTCGATGGCTGTAACCAACTTAAAGGCGGCAACGGTACTTCATACTCATCAGCCAATACCGACAAAACATACGCCCGCGTTGACGCCTCCGGTACCCCCGGCTACCTCACCGCCGGTATTGAGCCTTACGTTGTACTCTCTTCCGACGGCACAACCCTCACCTTTAAGTATGGTTTAGCACCCACTGACGACATCAGTGTCTACACCCTCGCATCGGGTGATTGGTTGGATCTTGGAAAAGGTTCGATTACCGACGTTGTATTCGACGAGACTTTCAAAGATGTAAGGCCAACTTCTTGCGGTTGGTGGTTTTCTAATTTTGTAGGTTTAACAACCATAACCGGCATAGAAAATTTAAACATATCACAAGTTAAAAATATGAGTTATATGTTTTTTAATTGTTGGGCTCTTACCTCCATTGATTTGAGACATTTCAATACAGCTAATGTTGAGGATATGCAGTGTATGTTTTATAATTGCACCGGTCTTAAAACAATAAAAGTAGGTAGCGGTTGGAATACTGACGCGGTAACAAATAGCTACGATATGTTCTATAACTGTTCCGAACTTGTCGGCGGCAACGGTACAACATACACATCAGCCCATACCGACAAAACCTACGCCCGCATTGACGGTGGTTCAACCTCTGAAACACCCGGCTACCTCTCCGACGGACGAGTGCCCTACGTAGAACTCTCTTCCGACCTCAAAACCCTCACCTTTAAATATGGCATAAAACCCACTACCGGCACGTTCTACGCGGTTTACGACCTCGCGGGGGGCGGTTGGTTGAATAATGACAAAGGTTCGATTACCGACGTTGTATTCGACGAGACTTTCAAAGATGCAAGGCCACTTCATTGTAGTTACTGGTTTTCTAATTTTGTAGGTTTAACAACCATAACCGGCATAGAAAATTTAAACATATCACAAGTTAACAATATGAGTTTTATGTTTTTGAATTGTTGGGCTCTTACCACCCTTGATTTGAGCCATTTCAATACAGTGGGTGTTAAGGACATGGAGGGTATGTTTAATGGTTGCACCGGCCTTAAAACAATAAAAGTAGGTAGCGGTTGGAATACTGACGCGGTAACAAAAAGCAATGATATGTTCTATAACTGTGCCGAACTTGTCGGCGGTAAAGGTACAACATACTCATCAGAACATACCGACAAAACCTACGCCCGCATGGACGGCGGTCCAACCTCTGAAACACCCGGCTATCTCACCGACGGACGAGTGCCCTACGTAGAACAAATCGGCACAACCCTTGTCTTCAAATATGGCGTAAAACCCACTACCGGCACTATCTACGACCTCAATACGGGTACTAATACGCCCGATTGGTGCATTTCTGACAACAAAAATTCGATTACCGAAGTTGTATTCGATGAATCTTTCAAAGATGCAAGACCAACTTCTTGTTATGAATGGTTTTATGAATTTAGTCAATTAACAACTATAACCGACATACAATATTTGAACACCTCGGCAGTTGAAACTATGGAAAAAATGTTTTACGGTTGCAGTGGTCTTAACTCCCTTGATGTGAGTGATTTCAATACGGAGAATGTTACGAATATGAGAAGTATGTTTTATGGTTGCAGCGGTCTTACCTCCCTTGATGTGAGCAACTTCAATACAGAGAAAGTAGAGTATATGGCTTATATGTTTTATGGTTGCAGCGGTCTTACAATCCTTGATTTTACCAATTTCAACACTGCGAATGTTAAGGACATGGAGAGTATGTTTTATGATTGCAGCAATCTTAAAAAAATAAAAGTAGGTGACGGTTGGAATGTTGACAATGTAGAAAAGAGCAGCGATATGTTTTATGGCTGTATCAAACTTATTGGCGGCAACGGCACTGCATACGAAGCAATGCATACCGACAAAACCTACGCTGTCCTTAACGGCGAGCACAGCTACCTCACCGACGGAAGAGTTGCTTTCGCAGAACTTTCCGATGACGGCAAAACGCTTACTTTTAAATATGAAAATAAAAAACCCGACGACGCATACGATTTGAACACGGAAACGAACGAGCCTGAATGGTATTCTGTAAGCACAAATATTGAAATCGTAGTATTTGAAAGTCCAATAACGCCTTCAACGTGTTATAAATGGTTTGCAGGCTGTTCTAAATTGACGGTTCTTGACCTAACAAACCTCAAAACGACCAACCTTACTAATACAGAAAGTATGTTTGACGGTTGTACCAATCTGACGGCGATATTGGTTGACGACACCCAATGGGAATATACCTATATTTACAATGACGAAAACATTACAGAATCCGAAAATATGTTCAATGGCTGTACATCGCTTATTGGCAACAATGGAGGGTGGATTGATTATTATGTTAACAAAACCTACGCTATAGTCAACGATGAGTATGGCAACGGTTATTTGACCAAAGACAATTACAAAATTTTCTACGACTTGGACGGCGGTGAACTTAACGGCGAAGATGACCCCGACCCTCAGGAATATTCCGCTGATGTAGAATTGGGAATCCCAACGCAAGAAGGTTATACTTTTCTCGGCTGGGCGCGTGAAACGTCAAATGGTGTTTTTTCCGACCCGTCAACAACGGTAACGGTTGCTAAAAATTCCGGTAATTACAGATTCAAAGCGATGTGGGCAGAGCCTTATGCAGAACTTTCTTCCGACGGCACAATCCTTACTTTTAAAGTCGGCGCAAAACCCGAAGGCGCAAATGTTTTTGATTTGAACGGAGTACAAGAACGCCCCGGTTGGTATGACTATGCAACAAATATTACTGCCGTTGTTTTTGAGCCGTCTTTTGCAGAAGCGCGTCCGACATCGTGTTACGACTGGTTTGCTAACATGTATGACCTGGAAAGCATTACGGGAATGAAAGAATATCTTATAACCGATGATGTAACGGACATGGAGGCTATGTTTACGGATTGTCAAAAACTTGAAAGTATTGATTTTAGCAGTTTTAATACTGCAAAGGTTGAGAATATGAAAGATATGTTTGTTCATTTTCCGCTTAAAACCCTTGACCTCAGCAGTTTTAATACTTCAAGTGTTAAGAATATGACAAACATGTTCTATGGATCTTCTAATCTTACGACCATTATAGTAGGCGAAGGTTGGAAGACCGGCAGTGTTACAACCTCAACAGATATGTTCAAAAACTGTTCCGCCCTTATCGGAAACGGCGGCGCAACAGTCGGCTCTGAAACCGACAGAACCAACGCCAACACTTCAAGCACTGGTTATTTGACGGAAGGCGATTACAAAATATTTTATCAATGGGCTGACAAGCCTAATGAATATCAAGCGTATGAACCGTCAACTTTCAACGGCTCTGTTGATGTTACTATTCCCAACCCTGAAAGAGACGGTTATCCGTTTTTGTATTGGACACAAGTTTCGGCAAACGGTACACAAATCGGCGGCTCGTCAGCAAATTTGACAATTGCAGCAGGCGAAGTCGGCAACAGAATTTACATAATGCACTGGGCTGTACCCCAACCGTATGCGGAGGTTTCTGACGACGGCAAAACACTTACTTTCAAATACGGCGCAAAACCCTACGAGGCATACGAATTGTATGACGGAGAAACTACTAATCCGGGTTGGTATGATAACAGAAAAAATATTACCAAGGTTGTTTTTGATGCCTCATTTGCTGAGGCACGACCGACTTCGTGCTATTGTTGGTTCAAAGAATTTGAAAACCTTGAAACGATTGTCGGTATAGAAAATTTCAACACTTCTGAGGTTACAACGATGTGGTCAATGTTTGACAAATGCAGAAAACTTGAAAGTATTGATTTGAGCCATTTTGATACTAAAAATGTAAAATCGTTTAGGGCGATGTTTTGTGATTGTGCAATGCTGAAAGAAATTGATGTAAGTAATTTTAGTACTGATAACCTGACAGAGTCTATGAGGTATATGTTTTCCAGTTGTAAGACAATTACGACCCTTGATTTGCGTAAATTTAATACGGGAAATGTAACCGATATGAAAGATATGTTCAGCAATTGTGAGAATCTTACCACTATATTAATTGATGAAAGCAAATGGAATACCTCAAACGTTACGACTTCCGGTAATATGTTCCTTACCTGTCCCGCCATTATCGGTAACGACGGGACAACCTTGGGTTCAAAAATTGATAAAACCAAAGCCCACGCCAACGCAGGCGGCTATCTCACCACCGGCGATTACAAGATTTTCTACAAATGGTCGGACAAATCAGGCTATCAAGCATATACACCGTCAACATTTGTAGAAAGTAGTTCTGCGCTTACTATTCCAAACCCGACAAGAGAGGGTTACGGATTTTTGTATTGGACAAGGGTTTCGGCTGACGGCACACAAATCGGAGAATCGTCAACGAATTTGACAATCGCAGCAGGTGAGGTCGGCAACAGGATTTATAAAATGCACTGGGGAGTGGCGTATGCAGTTTTGGAAGACGACAGCAAAACCCTTACTTTCAAATGCAGCGCGACAAAACCCGACGGGGCGTATAGTTTGAATTCGGGAGAAATAGTTCCGGGGTGGCAAGGCGATCGTAGTACAGTCACAACAGTAGTTTTTGATGAGAGTTTTCAATACGCAAGACCGACTTCTTTTTCCAGATGGTTTAACGACTTTGAAAATCTCGAAACAATAACGGGCATACAGTATTTGAATACGGAAGAGGTTACGAATATGCAGTTGATGTTCCGTAATTGCAAAAAACTAAAAGCAGTTGATTTAAGCAATTTCAACACCGAAAAGGTTACGGATATGCAGTTTATGTTTTATGGCTGTGAAAGTCTTACCGTCCTTGATATAACGAATTTCGATACCAAAAGAGTTGAAAAGATGACGGATATGTTTACGAGTTGTAGAAACCTTCAAACGATATTAATAGGCGATAAATGGAGTACACAAAGTGTTACAACAAGTAAGGGTATGTTTCGCTATTGTTCCGTCCTTATCGGCAACGACGGTACGAAAGTCAGAGGTTCTGTTGACGCAACAAACGCACACGCCGAGGCAGGCGGCTACTTAACAAAAGGCGATTACAAGATTTTCTACAAATGGGCTGACGAAAACAGTTATAAAACGCAGTATACACCCTCAACGTATAGCGGCGAGATTGATGTTACTATAAACAATCCCAATGACAGAGAATACCCGTTTTTGTATTGGACACAAATTTCGGCAAACAACACACAAATCGGCGGTACTTCTGCAACATTAACAATTCCTGCCGGTGAAGTCGGCAACAAAATTTATGTTATGCACTGGGCATTGCCTCCAATGTATGCGGTAATTTCAGACAATTCTACCGGCAAAACGTTGACTTTTAAATATGGTGATAAACCTGACGGGGCGTATGAATTGTATGACGGAGAAACTACTAATCCGGATTGGTATGATAACAGAAAAAATATTACAAAGGTCGTTTTTGATGCTTCATTTGCTGAGGCACGACCGACTTCGTGTTATTGTTGGTTCAAAGAATTTGAAAACCTTAAAGAAATTGTCGGCATAGAAAATCTCAACACATCAGAAGTTACTACGATGAGGTCGATGTTTGACAAATGCAAAAAACTTGAAAATATTGATTTGAGCCATTTCGATACAAGAAACCTCAAATCCATGCGAAGTATGTTTTATGATTGTATAAATCTAAAAACTCTTGATTTGAGCAGTTTTAATACGGATTTAGTGGAGTCTATGCAATTTACATTCACTAATTGCAGTACTTTGACGTGCATTAATATACGAAATTTCAATCCGGAAAATGTTGAGAATATGAGCGGAATGTTCTCTGAATGTAAACAACTTACAACGATACTTGTAGGTCAAGATTGGACACAAGAGAACATTTTGTCAGTTACTTCCTCACAGAATATGTTTGTGAACTGTAACGAAATTATCGGCAACGACGGAACGACATACGATGCAAGCAAAGTTGACAAAACCAACGCCCACGCCGACGCTGGCGGCTATCTTACAAAAGACGATTACAAGATTTTCTATAAATGGGCTGACGAAGACGGTTATAAAACGCAGTATACTCCGTCAACATATAATAGTAGTATAACGCCTTTAACTATTGACCTACCTAATGACAGAGAGGGTTATCAGTTTTTGTATTGGACAAGAGTTTCAGCAAGCAGCGAACAAATCGGCTCTTCGTCAGCAAGTTTGGAAATTGCGGCTGGCGACCTCGGAAACAGAATTTATCAAATGCACTGGGCAGCAGTTCAAGATTATGCTTATTTGTCTGATGACAACAAAACACTTACCTTTACTCACGGCGTAAAACCCGAAGGCGAAAACTATTTTGATTTGAACGATGGCGAAACTACCCCGGCATGGTCGTATGATGCAGAAAATATCATCAAAGTAATTTTTGACGAATCGTTCAAAGATGCCCGCCCGACTTCGTGTTATTCTTGGTTTAATAATATGACAAACTTAACCGAAATTGTTGGCATGAAAGAAAATCTCAATACTTCTGAGGTTACAAATATGGAGAGAATGTTCTTCGGTTGTGAAAAACTTACAACAATATTGATAGGTGATAATTGGGATATAAAAGATGTTACGAAAAGTGATTATATGTTTCTGGATTGTGATAACCTTATCGGCAACGACGGAACAGTGTATCAGTATAGTAATTATCCATTTGACAAAACCTACGCACATATCGAAACAGGCGGTTATTTAACAAAAGGCGATTACAAAATTTTCTATAAATGGGCTGATGAT
>JAEEXW010000018.1 GCA_016287995.1 Bacteroidales bacterium | reverse complement strand
TCCTTAGCGAATTTGGCGTAAAGTCCGCTTGTCCTGATAACGTACTTTGAAGAATATTGGTCTTCGTTTAAGTATCTGTTTTCATAACTATCGGTCGGGGCAAAAACTGCTTTTCCGTCAGCGTCTTTGAAAGATACGTTTTTTAGCGTAACAAGCGTTCCTAAATCATCTTCTGACAACTGAGATGCCGAGGTTACTTCTTTTGCTTTTACTTTTGAGGTATCAGCAAAGAACAAAATTCTGAAATGATCTTTCCATAACAGTTTGCTCATTCTGCCGATTGAATTGTTGTACGGAGCACCTATTTGCGGCATTTTGCCGTAACCGCCGATGTGGAGATTTTTTAAGTTAACAACGATTTCCTCGCCGACGGGAAGATAGGTACATAAACCCGTTTCCTGAATGCTCAGCATTATGCCGCCGGTTTCGTCTTGAAGCGAAACTTGGTTGGACAGATTAGATTCTATGTCGTTGCCGGTGATAATGCCGCGGATTTGAATGTCGTCAGTGATTTCGGCAGATTTACTTGTAGAAATTACGTCCGCGTATTTCTCTTTCAAACTCTTGATTGATATTATGTTATGACAGACAATCGTATTGTTGCCGTATGGGAAGTTTTCGGGTTTAAGGAAATAATTGTCATTAGAGTCCCAATCCTTTTCACCGCACGAAAATAGTGTTGCTGCAATAGTTAATATGGTAAAAATTTTTTTCATCATTTTTAGAATTTGTAAACTAAGTTCAACATTCCGTTAATGCCCCAAGCATAATATTTTTTCGGGTTTTTTGAAAAAACGTATGCTTTGTCGCTTGTAGTGTTTGAGGTTTCGTTGTAAGAACGGTCGGTGCGGTTTTGTTCGTAACCGCCGGTGCAAATATTTGTGTTGTTGAGAATGTTTGCTAACATAACACCGGCATAAAGGCTGCCTTTTTTGAGCCTAAAATTTCTGCCCAAAGAGCCGTCAAGCATAAAACCGCCTTCGCCTCTTGCTTGGTCAGGAGTGTGGAAATTGCCTGCCGGGTCAATCAACTCTTTGTTTGTAACCGAGTTTTTGTATCTTGTCAGAGGCGAAAACGAAAGGTAAATTCTGTCGTAATAATTACCCGTTAACTCTATAAACCAGCCTTTTACGTTGTAACTTACGCCTAACGAGCCGATAGAAAGCGGCGTTCCGTCTTCTCTCATGCCTTTTGAGGCGACACCATCAGAGGAATACGTTGCTGAATTTGACATCATGTATACAGCATCGCAGTCGCTGATGTATTTTGCCTCCGAAATTGTTCCTAAGGCTAAAAGTTCAAGGTTTGAAAGTATTTTAACCCTTATTCCCAATTCTGCGCCGAAATATTCCTTTTCAATACCCGTCATTGACACGTATGAAAACGAGTGCGAATTGTCGTCGTAAAAGCACGTCCATTTGGAAGCCTTACCTATTTTCGCATAATAAGTTGTAAGGTTTGCGTTGATTTTAGAGCCGGAATAAGCGTAACTTAATTGTGCTGACAAGATGTTTTCGCATTTGAGCCCCGTAACGTAATTATTGTTGACCTCCGGCGAAAGAAATGCTGAATTTGCTGTCGGGGCTTTCCATTCGTAACCTGCACCTAAGTCTATGGCATGTCCTTTTCCAAGGTTAACAGTTGCGCCCGTTTTGCCGCCGCCATCGCCGAAATAAGCCTTTCTGGAACGTCCGTATGAGTTGTTGGGGTCAAAACCGTTTTGCATTTTACCTTCTCTAAACATATCCGTATAACTTGCTCTTGCGCAAACGTAATAGTGAACACCGCCTTCGTCAAGGGTGTATACTGCCCAGCCCGAAAGATTGTCAGAAAAAATATTGTAATCGAAACCAAAAATATCACCTTCTTTTATTTCTTTGTTCGGATAACGGTAATCGTACTGAATTTGTATCGCGTAAGAGGGATAATCGCCTAAGGCAAAACTATTGGTGTTATGAAAATATTTTGCTCCGAGCAAATCGTACATTGTTTGATAGTGCATTGACTTGTTCCGGGTAAGACTTGCACCGAAATTCAGTGCGGAATTTTTTTCGATACTGTATTTTATGTTTGTTGCCACACCGCCGGAAAGTCTGTCTGTATGGGTCTCAGGCATATAATAAAAGGCGTCCTGCCCCGATAAGTTGGCCGAAAGGTTGGAATAATATAAAGCATCGAAATTTATGTAACGGTTGTTGACCGATGAAGTCCAATAATCGTATGCAGTGTTCCAGTTTTGCAAATCTGCTTCCGTTCGGTGTCCGCTGTCATTTGGGTTGTAAGTATTGAAAAAGCCGGAAGGAAGTTTACTGTAATAATCGGGGGCAGGATTTGTAGAGTTGTTGTATGACAATTTTGTACTGGAATATTTTGAAAAGACAATAAACGCCGAGGTTGAAATTTTCATTCTGTCGTTATAAATATAGTCCCAAGTGAGAATTGTTGTCGGTGCAAAATCTTTTACAACCCTTGAATTTCTGACCTCGCCCATAAAATATCCGAGATACGGATTGTAATTGTTGGAGCCTGCCAAAAAGTATGCTTCGTCTGTTGACGCGCCTCTTGAACCTCTCATAGTCGGGTTTCCGAAAGTGCTGAGAGAAATAGTGTGGGAAGAATTGAAGATTTTTTCAGCACCTATATAATAGGAGAGGGAGTTGTAAAACGCGCCTTCCACGTTTTTGAAGCCTTCTATCGAGGCGTAACGGCAGGTAAGGTTTCCGGCAAAAGACCAGCCGTTTTTGTTAACGCCGCTGCCGTAAGTATACATCAGACGCCCCGTGTAAGTGCGGTTGGCAAGCGTGGCAGATATTTTATGTCCTTGGGCAATTTTTGAGGGGTGTATGTCGTAGTTGACAGACCCGGCAAGTCCCGGAGAGCAAAAAACGTTGCTTTCAAAAGGCAGGGCGTTGTCGCTGTTTTTAGTAATGTTGTTAAGTCCGCCTATTTGTGAAAAGCGAAAATAACCTCTTTCGATGTCATTCATTAATACGCCGTTGATATAAACGTCGTTGTACTTATTGTCCAAGGCTCTGTAACGGTAGTTTGCTGGTGAAAACTTCATTCCAGCGTTGGAAGAAAAAACGTTGGAGGAAGAACTTAAAACCGTTGACTGACGGCTGTCGCTCTCGTCTTCACCGAGTTGAGATTCCGTAAAGGTAAACGACGATTCGTCTAATCTAAAAGCCCCGTCGGAATTTATTAAAGTGTCCGTCTCCTGCGCTTTTGAAAAGTTGTTTGACAAAAGCACGGCAGAAAGTATCAGAATTTTTTTACGCATATTTTATGTGTGTTTGTTCATGCGCAAAAATACAAAAAAAAATAATACCATAGACGATGTAGTCTATGGTATTTTTCAGGAAAATTTAAACTGAGTATATAAGTAAATAGTTTTAAGTCGTATTTTTGTTTCGGAGTATTATTGTTTCCATTTTCCGAGTGCAAAGTAAAGAATTTTTTTTCAAAGGGTGTGCTGTTCATTTTATTCATTTTTATTCATTTCTAAAAAATAAAAAAACTTTGAAAAAAATTTTGCCAGATAAAAAAAAAGTTATACTTTTGCACCGAAATTTTTAACAACAAATTTTTAATTAAATTTTATGCAAAACAATTACGAAGCCGTTTTCATTATGACTCCCGTTTTGTCTGACCAACAGATGAAGGAAGCGGTGGATAAATTTAAAACTGTTCTAAGCAACGGCGGAGCAGAGATTGTCCACGAAGAAAACTGGGGTTTGAAGAAACTTGCATATCCCGTTAACCACAAATCTACGGGTTTTTACCAGTTGCTTCAATTTAAGTCTGCCCCGGAGTTGATCAAAAAATTTGAGACCGAACTCAAACGTGATGAAAGAATCATCCGTTGGCTTACCGTTTCTTTGGATAAACACGCATTGGAATATGCTTCAAAACGTATTCAAAGATTAAGCGGACAGAAGGCCGCTGAGGAGGCTAAGGCAGAAGAGCCTAAACAAGAACAAGTTTCAGTAGAACAAGAAAATAATAAGGAGGAATAAAAAATGCCGGAACAAAGCGAAATCAGATATTTGACTCCCCCGACGGTGGAGATTAAAAAGAAAAAATATTGCCGTTTCAAGAAAAACGGTATTAAATACATCGATTATAAAGATCCCGAGTTTTTGAAAAAATTCTTGAACGAGCAGGGTAAAATTCTTCCCCGCCGTATTACGGGAACTTCTTTGAAATTTCAGAGAAAACTCTCAGTGGCGATTAAACGCGCCCGTCATTTGGCATTGTTGCCTTACGTAACCGATTTGTTGAAATAATAAAACAGAGAATACAATGGAAGTAATATTAAAACAAGATATTGCAAAACTCGGTTCAAAAGATGACATCGTAAACGTAAAAAAAGGTTACGGTAACAATTATCTTATACCGCAAGGATTTGCAACCGTTGCAACCGAATCGGCTAAAAAAGTCCTCGCCGAGAACAAAAAGCAACAGGCTCACAAAGAAGAAAAACTCCGCAACGACGCTGCTGAAAAAGCAAAACTTATTGAAAATAAGGAAATTAAAATCGGTGCTAAAACCAGCACAACCGGTAAAATTTTCGGCTCTGTTAACACTATTCAGATTGCTGAGGCTTTGGCTAAGAAAGGCATCGAAGTTGACAGAAAGCAAATTTCAATTCAAGATGAGGCTAATATCAAAGAAGTCGGCAAATATAAAGCGACTATCAAACTTTACAAAGATATTAAAGCCAACATCGAATTTGAAGTTGTTGCAGAATAATAATAGTATTTTTTTCATATAGTAAAAAAATTATAATTGTTAATAAAAAAACGGTTGCAGGTTTTTTTCCGGCAACTGTTTTTTTATTATATTTGCTTTATAAAAAAATTAGCATATAATGGAAACTTCCCTTACTGAATTGTATTCATTGCACCCTAATCATGGTGCGTTGGAAAAAATTTTGAAAACTTCCGACAAAATTTTTGTCAAAGGGCTTAATACTTCGGCATTTTCTTTTTTTGCAGCCTCAGACAAAATCTTGGCATCTAAGCCGTTAATCGTTGTTATGAACAATGACGAAGAGGCGGCTTACACTTATAACGACTTTCAGGTTTCGGAAAAAAAAAGGGAGGTATTTTATTATCCGTTTTCACACAAACATTCTGTTCTTAAAACTGGTGAAGAAAACGAAGTAAGTACAGAATCACTATTGTCAAAAACGGAGGTTTTGGATAAGATTTCCAAGTTAAGTAATTATGTGTTAATTACTTATCCTGAGGCTCTTGCCGAAAACGTTATCTCGGCAAAAGAACTCGAAAACAATACTTTAACACTTTCAAAAGGCGAAAAAGTCAGCACGGATTTTATCACGGAAGTTCTTGATACTTACGGCTTTCAACTCGTGGACTTTGTTGCTGAACCCGGACAGTATTCTCTAAGGGGCAGCATTATAGACATTTATTCTTATTCTAACGACGAGCCGTACAGAATCGATTTTTTTGGCGACGAAATAGATTCAATCAGAACTTTTGATGTTGTCAACCAACTATCTATAAATAAAGTAGATACAATTACGATAATTCCTGATATATGCCGAAAAGAATCAGAATTTGAAAAAATACCGTTTTTGGATTTCATCGCGGAAAATTGTGTTTTGTGGTTTGACGATTTGAGTTTTACAAAACAGCAAATCAAGGATTTTTCGCTTAAAAATTCGGTTAATGATGATGGTGAAGATGACGACCCTGACAAACCGCAATTTGTTGAGGCTGAGGTGTTTGAAAAGTCGTTGGGAAACAAAATCGTAATTAATTCGGGGCTTATAGTCGATAAAAAAGACGAAAACAATACTTTAACTTTTAATATTCTTGCGCAGCCGGTTTTCAAGAAGAATTTTGAAATGCTTTCCGAGAATATTTATAATTATCAAAGTCTTGGATATAAAGTTTTTATCGCCGTTCTTAACGACCGTCAAACTGTCCGTCTTAACGATATTTTCCACTCAGAGGCGGTAAAAAAACACGTAACTTTTGAGGCTTTTATGGCAGGCGTTAATCAGGGTTTTATTGATAACGATTTAAGACTCTGTTGCTATACCGACCATCAGATTTTTGAGCGTTACTTAAAGTATAGGTTGAAGGAAATTCGCATTAAGCGCAATCGCGATGCTTTGACAATCAGCGAGATGAATACTTTAAAACCCGGCGATTACGTTGTTCATCAAGACCACGGAATCGGTACTTTCGGCGGGCTCGAAACTCAGGAAATCGGCGGCAAACCGCACGAAGTTATACGCCTTGTTTATAAGGACAACGACATTTTGTACGTCAGCATTCATGCTTTGCACAAAATTTCAAAATATAAAGCCGGCGACGGAGAGCCACCAAAGATTTACAAACTCGGCTCTAACACTTGGAACCGTCTGAAACAGAAGACAAAAGCCAAAGTTAAGGACATTGCCTCGAAGTTAATAAAACTTTATGCGCAGAGAAAGCACGAAAAAGGTTTTGCTTTTTCTCCTGACTCTTATTTGCAGCAGGCTTTGGAGGCTTCTTTTATTTACGAGGACACTCCTGACCAAGAAAAGGCGACAGCGGCTGTTAAAGCCGACATGGAAAAGCCCGAACCGATGGATCGTCTCATTTGTGGCGACGTTGGATTCGGTAAAACGGAAATCGCTGTAAGAGCGGCATTTAAGGCGGCAACCGATGGTAAACAGGTTGCAGTTTTGGTTCCGACAACGATTCTTGCACTTCAACATTACAAGACGTTTTCAGAGCGTTTGAAAGATTTGCCTTGCACGGTGGAATACGTGTCGAGGCTGCGCACTTACAAAGAGGTCAAAGACATTCTCAAAAGACTTGAAGAGGGAAAAATCGACATTATTATCGGTACTCATAAAATAGTAGGTAAAGACATAAAGTTCAAGGACTTAGGCCTTTTAATTATAGACGAGGAGCAAAAATTCGGTGTTTCAGTAAAGGAAAAGTTGAAACAAATTAAATTAAATGTTGACACTCTGACACTTTCAGCGACACCGATTCCGAGAACCTTGCAATTTTCGCTTCTTGGAGCGCGGGATTTGTCGATTATCAACACTCCGCCACCAAACCGTTATCCTGTTGTAACAGAGGTACATACTTTCAACGAAAACATTATAAAAGAGGCGTTGGAGTACGAAATGGGACGGCACGGTCAGGTGTTTGTCATTCAGAACAAAATCAAGGAAATATATAAGACGGAAGCCCTGATAAAAAAACTCTGTCCGAAGGCTGTTTGTCTTACAGGTCATGGACAAATGGACGGTAACATCTTGGAAGACATTATGTTGTCGTTTATCAACAACGAGGCTGACGTGCTTATCAGCACCACGATTATAGAAAACGGCTTGGACATTTCAAACGCAAACACGATAATCGTTTTGGACGCGCAGAATTTCGGTCTCAGCGAACTTCACCAGTTAAGGGGCAGGGTAGGACGTTCAAACAAAAAGGCATTTTGTTACCTGATTGCGCCGCCGGAGGAGAATCTTACGCCTCAGGCTCGTCAGCGGTTGAAAGCCATTGAGAATTTTTCTGAACTCGGCAGCGGTTTCAATATCGCAATGCAGGATTTGGACATCCGCGGCGCGGGCAACCTTTTGGGCGGCGAGCAGAGCGGTTTTATCACGGAAATCGGTATCGAAACCTATCAAAAAATTCTTGACGAGGCGTTGGAAGAAATCAAAGAAGAGGAGATGAAAACTCTTGGTGCTCAGGAGATTAACCCCGACGACTTAAAGTATGTCAGCGATTGCAGCATTGATACCGACATGGAAGTTCTCTTGCCTGAGGATTATGTGGAAAACGTTGCCGAAAGGGTAAAAATTTATCGTCAGTTGGACAACGTGAAGGACGAAGACGAACTTCAACAAACCGCTTCAAGGCTTGAAGACCGTTTTGGTAAAATTCCAAAGCAGACAAGAGACCTCTTTAACATAGTAAGAATCAGATGGGTAGCGATAAAACTCGGCATTGAACGTATTTCTATGAAAGGCGGAAAAATGTTGTGCTATTTTGTTTCGGAGAATTCTTCACCGTATTTTCAGTCGCAGATTTTCGGAAATATTTTGCTTTATCTCCAAAAACATCAAAAAAATACGCAGATGAAACAAGTCGGCGGAAAGGCTTGTATTGTGGTTAACTCTATTGACAACACGCAAAAAGCCTTGGATTTTTTGCGCGGAGTTTTTTCAAATGAATAATTTTTGTGAAAAAACTTTTTTGTGTCATATTTTTTTATTACTTTTGACCGTTTTAATACTCAAAAAGTCAAGACGTATGAATATCACAAACAAAATTCAAACATTAAGGATTGCAAAAGGTTGGACGGTTTCAAAACTTGCACGCGAAACTAATATTCCTATTATCAGTATGCGTACAATGCTCAATCGGGAAGAACCTAACAACTACAATATCAAAAACTTAATAAAAATTGCAAATGCCCTCGGCGTAACGGTAAGTTTTCTTACGTTGGAGGAAAATGAGTCTGAAAAACCCTCTTTGACAATGACTCAAAGAGAGGAGTTGAAAAAATTGTTGGATCAGACCGTTGAAAATTATTTTACGCTGATAAAGCCTAATGCTAAGGAAGAGCGCAAAAAAGCCCAGTCCGACCTCGAAAAAGAA
This sequence comes from Bacteroidales bacterium, assembly GCA_016287995.1. GTDB lineage: Bacteria > Bacteroidota > Bacteroidia > Bacteroidales > UBA3824 > UBA3824. Next base: position 7,028 of record JAEEXW010000018.1, on the reverse strand, counting down.
GTAGAGGAGGAGTTGGAAGATTAACATTTTTAGTGGAAATGAAAGATATATTAAAGTTAAACTTAATTCTTTGCATTGTTATGTCAAGTGCTTGTAACTCAGAGGTTAAGCCGCCTATTGCGGAAAAAATACCAAAAGAGTTTACCGAGTTTGAAACTAAAAGAACCGACAATTATTATTGGATGAAGGAAAGAAAAAATCCAAAAGTTGCGGAATATTTGAAACAAGAAAACGATTATTTTGATAATACGTTTTTGAAAAAAAATAAAAAACTTAACGATAAGATTTTTAGCGAGTTAAAGAGCCGTATCAGCGAGGAGGAAAATACTGCGCCGTATTTTGAAAATGGCTATTATTATTATTCGCGTTACGAAAAAGACAAAGATTACGAAATTTTTTGTCGCAAAAAGGATTTGGACACTGCTGCGGAAGAAATCTTATTGAATGTCAATGACTTGGCAAAGCATTACGATTATTGCGACGCTGATGTTATCTGTATAAGCCCTAACAATGTTACGATGGCTTACGCAGTTGATACCGTGTCAAGGAGGCGTTACGAGATACGGTTCAAAAATTTGAAAGATAGTGCTGATATTCCGGGAAAAATTCCTGATACGGACGGTGATTTGGTGTTTGCGGACGATTCGCGCACAACGTTTTATGTCGCCAAAGAAACATCTACTTTGAGGGCGTTCAAAGTTTTTAGGCACATTCTCGGAATGGACTGCTCTAATGATAAGGAGATTTTTTACGAAGATGATCCGATGTTTGAGTTGAGCGTAGAACGCAGTAAATCAGATAAATACATTATAATAAACCATAACAGCACTTTAACGAGTGAAGTTCGTCTGATTCCCTGTTCAAACCCGTACTCAGAGCCTGTGATTTTTAGGAAACGCGAAAAAGGTCTCGAATATTATATTGATCACTGCAACGAAAAGTTTTATATCAGAACCAACGAAAAAGGTAAAAATTTTTGTATAATGACTTGTGATTCAGCAAGTTATAATAACAACTGGCAAGTACTAGTACCGCATAGGGACAGCGTTTTGATTCAGGATTTCGAGGTTTTCAACGACTATTTAGTTTTGGAAGAAATGCGTGAAGGTCTTGTAAAATATGAGATTTTTGACCTCAAAACCATGAAGTCGCATCTATTGGATTTCGGTCAGGACACTTACGCAGCATGGACAGGTTATAATCCGGAGGCTGACAGCAAGTTTTTCCGTTACGGATATTCTTCTTTTAACACGCCTAACTCCGTGATTCACTACGATTTGTCAACTCACGAAAAAACTGTTGTCAAAGAGGATTCCGTTCCTAATTTTGACAAAAACAATTATGACGTAAAACGTATTTTTGTTTCTGTCAGAGACGGCGCAAAAGTGCCTGTGTCAATGCTTTACAAAAAAGGTACGGATTTACAAGGCAATAATTTCTGCCTTCAATACGCTTACGGCTCATACGGTATGTCGGAAGAGGACAACTTTTTCCGCAGCATTTTTCCGCTGATTGACAGAGGTTTTGTGTTTGTTTTGGCACACATCAGAGGAGGCAGCGAAATGGGCTATTCGTGGTACGAAGACGGAAAACTTTTGAAAAAGAAAAACACGTTCAACGATTTTGTTGACGTCAGCAAATATTTGATAGGGGAGGGCTACACCTCGGAAGAAAAACTTTTTGCGATGGGCGGCTCGGCAGGCGGACTTTTGATGGGCGCAATCATCAATTCCGATCCGTCGCTTTATAAGGGAATAATCGCGCAAGTGCCTTTTGTTGACGTAGTTACGACAATGTTGGACGAAAACATTCCGCTTACTACCGGCGAATACGAAGAATGGGGCGACCCGAGGGAAAAAGAATATTACGATTATATTCTCTCTTATTCGCCTTACGACAACATCAAAGAGCAGGACTATCCCGCGATGCTTGTTACCGCCGGTTTGCACGATTCGCAGGTTCAATATTGGGAGCCCGCAAAATGGGTCGCAAAACTTCGCGACATGAAGACTGACAACAATCCTTTGTACCTGAAAACCAATATGAAAGCAGGTCATTCAGGCAGTAGCGGACGTTTTGAATCGCAAAAGGAAACGGCGGAGGTTTATACGTTTATTTTGAAAATAGCAGGTTTCAAAGACTAAATGGATTACAAAGAGGACATATCAAGAGAGGAGTTGAACCTGTTGCCGATTAAGGCTTTTGACAAAGAAATTGTTGTTGTTGAGAGTCTTGAAGCCGCAGTTGAAGCAGCGCAGTATCTTAAAACTCAGACGGTTTTGGGGTTTGATACCGAAACTAAGCCGTGTTTTTTGAAAGGCAAGCGCAACAATGTCGCACTTCTTCAACTCGCAACCGAAGACCGCGCCTTTTTAATAAGGTGCTGCAAAGTAGGTTTGCCCGAAGAAATTGTTGAGATTCTTGCCGACGAAAACATCAAAAAAGTTGGCGTGGCAATCCGCGACGATGTAAAAGGTTTGCAAAAATGGCGTGGGTTTATTCCCGGCGGTTTCGTGGAACTTTCGTCTTTTGCGCAAAAATTCGGGATTTCGGCGGCGAGTTTGAAAAAACTTTGCGGCATAGTTTTAGGATTCAGAATTTCAAAAGCAATGCAACTCTCTAATTGGGAAGACGATACGCTAAAACCTAAGCAGCAGGTTTATGGCGCAACAGACGCTTGGGCGGGTTTTAAAATTTATCAAAAACTAACGGAGGAATAAAAAATGAAAAGGATTTTTATCATAACCATTTTTTCGCTGTTTGCCTTTGCCGCAAACGCGCAAAAGACGTTCAGTCTTTATGCTATTGGTTTTTACAATCAGGAAAACCTTTTTGACACCATTCACGACGAGGGCAAAAACGATTACGAGTACTTGCCTGAGGGGGCTAACAAGTGGAACGCCGTTAAGTACGAACATAAACTTGCCAATATGTCGAAGGCTTTGGCTGACATGGGTACGGATATGCTTCCGAATGTCGGCTGTGCTGTTATAGGACTTGCCGAGGTTGAAAATTCAAGGGCTCTTGAAGATTTGGTGTCGCAAAAACCGCTCAAAGACCGCGGCATAAAATTCGTTCATGTAGAAGGTCCTGACAAAAGGGGGGTTGACTGCGCAATGCTTTACAATCCGCAACTATTCACTGTGAAAAATGTTAAACTCGTGCCATACGTTTACGATTTGGACGAGGACGTAAAAAAAGACAAACAGACGAGGGGTTTTTTGACGGTTTCGGGCGAGATTTCCGGCGAACATGTAACGGTTGTTGTCTGTCACTTACCGTCCAGATACACAACGAGTTATTATCGTGAATTAGGAGGCAGACAACTTAGAGCCTTAAAAGATTCGCTTCAAAAAGACGATCCGAAAGTTAAGATTTTTATCATGGGAGATATGAACGATGACCCGTTTGACCCCTCAATGACAGATGCGTTAGGTGCGAGACGAAATATTCAGGACGTGGAACTTTTCGGGCTTTATAATCCGTTTTGGAACATAATCCGCGAAGGTTCAGGAACGCTTATGTATAAAGGAGCATGGAATCTTTTCGACCAAATAATCATGACGGAAAATCTTTTGGACAAAAAACAAAAGCGTGATTATAAGACGCTTACGCTTTATAAAAGTACGGTTTTCAAACGTGATTACCTCATTCAGCAGGAAGGCAAATACAAAGGTGCACCCAAAAGAACATCGGCGGGCGGCGTTTGGCTTGACGGCTATTCCGACCATTTGCCGGTCGTAGTTTATGTTATAAAAGAACAAAAAAATAAGAAATAAAGAATAAAAAAAACACTGAGAAAAAAAATATCTCAGTGTTTTTCAGTAACTTACAGCAAATAGTAAAGTACGCAGTACAAAAAAAAAAAAATAATTGTCTTTTTTTATATTTTTTTAGTATTTTTGCACATCATTAATTTATAAAAGTATGAACGTGTAAAAATTATTAAAAAGCTATGAAGAGAACTAATTTGTTTTTTAAGTTACTGACAATAGGATTGTTAGTTTACAGTTGCAATGCTGTCTCGTGTTCTGAGGAAGAAGAAAATAAACCAAATACGCAAAAAAACACTACTCCCTCAAATAACACTAACAACTCAGACAACAATTCAGAAAATAATTCCGGTAACAACACCAATCAAAATCAAAACGATGTATCCAAAAATTACAGCAACGGATATGTCGAAGACGATTTTTCCGTAATTGAGTCGGATATCAATCTTGAAACAATGGATTTGATGAACGGTTCAATTTTTGCCGACAAGCATTTACCAATAAGCAAAGATTTATCTGAACAATTACCACCGATTTTTAATCAAGGAACAACACATACCACGTGCGTGGCATGTGCCGTAGGGTATTATGGAATGTCTTTTCTTTGGGGCAGGGAACAAAAACTTTCCAAAAGCCAACTTGCATTGGCTTCCAATCAGATGTCACCGAAAGATTTGTTTATGTCAATTGAGACGGATAAAAAGGGGAAGCAACCAAACGGTGATTGTTGGGGAACCTGGTTTGATGCCGCATTTCAAGTATTGGAAGATAGAGGTATTGCTACTCTTGCCGATTGCCCGTATGAAAATTTCACCGATTGTGATTACGACCCTAACACATATCGTTCTAAGGCTGCAAAGCATAAAATTACGACCCGCAGAAAAATTAATCTGAATGCAAAAGAAATCAAATCCTATTTGTCTATGGGAAAACTTGTATTCTTTGCTGCAAATGTCGGAAAACAATTCAATGCATACAAAGGTGATGCTGTTTTTAGTCTTAACGCAAAGGACGAAAACTCTGCCGGTCATGCCATGGCAATTTGCGGTTACGACGATAACAAAGGACCTAACGGTGCTTTCAAGGTAATTAATTCTTGGGGAACTGATTGGGGGGACAACGGTTATATGTGGGTTGACCAAAAATTTTTCTGTGAAAGCAAAACTTTTGTAAGAGACGTTCCAATAATTATGGAAGGAAAAGCGGCAGAGTTAGAAGTTGATAAAAATAACACGATTGTCAACAAAGTAGAAGGTTGGGATCTTGTGCCTCAGGAGTTTTCTTATTACGACTTGGACGATCCGGAATACCCCGAAGACTCGGAAGACCCGACTTGGATTCGTGTAAAATACAACGCTTACAACGCCGGTGAAAAAACTATTCCCGCATCAAAAGAGTGGTGTGTGGCACTACTTTATTATAATGCATACGATGCTTCGGAATCCGGCTTTTTTATGATTGATTTGTATTCCGACAGATACGGCAGCAAAGGAGACATGTGTCCTAATTGGTTGGATTTTATTCCTGATTACGGAGATCCGGAAGAAATAGTCGGAATACATTCAGAGGCATATTGTTGGACAAATATTGATATTTTGGGCGGACAAAGTATAGCAAACGCCGTCTATCATAACGACAAGCCTTTTATTTGGGATATTCAGATTCCCTCCAACCTCAACGGCAAATATTATTTGGCGTTTGTTATGGACCCGTTTAATTATCTTACCGAAAGCAACGAAGCCAACAATTACAAGTATATTATGGCTGATAACGGCGAACCGCTCAACTTTGTGAATGGTGTGGCAACTAACGCTCCGTCTAATATCAAAAAAAGATTTGCAGTAGGAGAAGACAAATTGCAAAAACTCAAACCGAATACGTATACAACAGACGAACTTTCGGCTTTGATAGCGGCTCAGCAAAAATCAGGTGTTCTAAAACAAAAAGCGTTGGAATATCTTAAAAATTCAGACAGGAAAAAAACTTGTAAAAACAGAACTCAGGAACAATAAAAATAGTATTAATAAATTTAAATCAGTTAAAATCATGAAAAAGAACCGTATTACAATCATTGCGTTAAGCCTCGCGCTTATGGCAGGCTTCGCAAACTGTGGCGGCGACGATGAAAAATCCGAGCCCGACAATCAACAGCAACAAACTACTCCTGTTGATAACAATCTCAACAACAACGAAACGCCGTCAGAGGTTATCGAAGACGAAGAGGATATTAAAATCGAAGTATTGGATTTGCCCGCAGATTGCGATGAAGACAATTATGCTGGCGGGCAGTTATCTGATGATGAAGAAGATGACGATGCCAACATTGATGAGGACGACGATATTTTAGGAGCCTCAAAATGGAGCGGTCTTCCCGGAATAAATTATTCGAGACAATATGACGAACTTCCTTCTTTGAGCAATAGTTTAGGTGTTCATCACTATGGGGATTTTGAATACAGAATCGGAAAGAGTAGTGCAAGACGTAAATATGCTTTGCAAATTTACAAAAAAGAAGGTAGTTTTCAAAAATCCGGAACTTTGTACTTAAAATTTGGAAGTTTACGGGGAAAGATAATTGCCAAAAAGAAATATTCAGCGAAAGCAAAAAGTGTTACTATTTATTTCTTGCCTGATTTAGAAACAGGCGTTGAAGTAATTTATCCTATGATTATTGGTGACAATGGATGGAGAAGTTATTCTAATCCCATTATATTCTATTCCGAGCCGATGACAAATCAAAACAGTACTAATTTGAAAAAATTGGGACACGTTTTTGGTACGGTAAACGGCGTAGAGGTCAAATGTAACGGTGTAGATAGCGAAGGAAAGATTAATCAAACAATAGAAGATTGGCGAACCGTACATATATATCAATGTGTTCAATTTGTCAGGAACTACAACAATGCACAGTACGGTTTGAATATCTCCGGCGGTGATGCAGGAAAATGGTTTACAAATAGTACGGTTAACAAGCATTTTCACGCATATAAAAATGGCGGCAGCGTTGCTCCTATGCCTGGCGATGTTATTTGTTTTAACGGTCATGTCGGTATTATAATCGAAGTAACAAGTTCTTATATCAAATTTGCTCAACAAAACGGAGGAAGGACTCAGGCTATCGGTGAAAAAATTGAATTTACTAAATACGGTAGCAACGGCTATACTTTGAAAAACTGGGCGGGATATTATGTTCAAGGCTGGTTGCATCCGAAAGAGTTGTATTAATAGTAAAAAAAAGCAAAATCATGAAGACAA
>JAEEXW010000424.1 GCA_016287995.1 Bacteroidales bacterium | reverse complement strand
CATACAACACAATATGTGCTTGCGAAATGTAGTTTTCGGTGATTGACGAAAACTTTACATCCTTGCCGTCGATTGGTCTATCCTTTGTGCCGAAAAGTCCGGGAGTGTCCACAATTTCGAATCCTTTTTTTAAACCTTCGGGTCTGTAAACGGTCAGATCGTCGGAGGATTCGGCAATGTCAATCTTCATTGACGAATCTAATCTGCCGAGCAGTCCCGCCACGGCACTCGTCTTGCCGTCAGAGAAACTTCCCAACAAAACTATCTTTACCAAATCGTCATTCAATTCCTGTTTGACACTTGCGATTTTGTCGGCGAGTTCCTTTACGTCAAGACCCAATACCTTGCCTTCTTCCACAAGGCTTTCCAATCTACTGAAATCGTAATTGGTTCGTTTGTTCTTGAATTCGTATTTTTCCATATTCGTTTACATTACGATATTTGTCAAATCTTGTTTTATTTTTTCAACGGTCGATTTGATCGTTTTCAAATCTTTAATCGCCGTATTTATCTTGCCAATAAGTTCGTCGCGCTTCTCATTCAGCTCGTTTTTGATGCCTATCATTCCTTTCTGTTTGAAAGTACTGATAACCTGTGCTTTGACTTCACTAATTTTTGTCCTTGCTTGATTCTGCGCTTTTGCAATTCTTGCTTCTTTTCCGACGAAAATTGTAGTCAATAGTCCGATAATTCCGCCGATAATTCCGCCGATAATGTTTCCTAATCCCGGGAAAAAAGAACCGATGCCGAATCCTGCCGATATATAACCGAAAACACTAAAGGCATCAAAAAAGAAATCACCAAAATCATAGTCAGTGCCTGAAACATTGAAATTAAAGGAGGTGTGAAAATCGCTGATTTGAAAAAATAAATCTGCAAATTTTTTATTTTCTTCTTTGATTTTTTCTTTCAAAGCATTGATTTCTTTTGTAATAACCTTTTCAAATCCAACATCTATGGAGTCTTCCAAATTATTCGTCAAATCGTCAAAATTGTCTCCGCCATTTTTTATTCTGTCGCAAACTGAGGCTGCAAACCAACTGAACTTCTCGTTTATCACTTTCACACAACCATTTTTTATACCATCAGTTGCACCGCTGAAAATTATATTGATATTGACTATGTATTCATAGAATTTGTCGTCAGTGCCTGTCACAACTTGTGACAAACTTCTATACGCCTGACGGATTTGCTGATGCAGTTTTTTTGCATTGGATTCGATGATTTCGGATTTCGCGTTTTTGGCTTTTCCCTTAACGACATCCACCAAATCCTTAAAATGCGAGAACGATAAAACATTTTCTGCGTTGCCGAAATAGGACAACAGTTTGTTTTGTTTTTTTATCAAATCTTTCCTTTCGGCATTAAACGTAGCATACGCTGTCATTGCCAAAAGTGCCTGAATGCAAATGTTGCCTTGGTAGGTGTCGCCGAGTGCGTTTCTGAATGTTTCCTCTACAAGACTTGCTCCTTTGAGTTTTCTGTCGTCAAGTAGTGTTACTCTTTCTTCCGGTTCGTCATAATTGCCTGTGCCGCCTTTGATGTTAAAAACGGAATAGACATTTACACCCTTACCGATATAATTTTTGATTTTCTGGACAATTTTTTCATCGGGCGGGGCATCGTGCCCGTGGACGTAAAAGATGATGTGAGCCTTAGACAATCCTTCGAAAATCTTGTCTTTAACGATGTTTTCATTACCTTCTATGCCGGGAACGTCAATGAGAGTAAACTCAGTATTGTCAATGAAGAATTTGTATTCAGCATATTTGGTTGTAAAATCGTGTCTGCCGTCGCCGACAATCATTCCGTCATTGTTTTTTACACGATTGTTGTCATAAAGAATTCTGAATGTTTCTACAATAGTAGATTTTCCAGCATTTGTAATGCCGAAAAAGCCGATTGTAAGGTTGTCCCAATTCTGATTGTGCAGTGTTTTGTCGGCGAACTCCAACGCGGAATCAACTTCGCTTTCAACGATTTTTATGACTGCGTTCTTTATTTTCTTAACGTCGTCATCGTTGCCGCCGATGTTCTGCAAATCAGTTTTTGCCCTCTTCAAGACATTTATAAACAAGTTATATTCGTCTAAAACTTGCTGTTTTGATGTGTAATTCATAATTAGTTAATTAATACGTTTCGAGTTTGAATTAGCACAAAAAAGAAAAAGTGCAGACTTCTTCATAGTTCAATGAAGGCCGACCAAAGCCCGAGAGATACTATTACAGAATGCCCACACCTTATGCAGATGTGAGTATTTGCAAGAGCCGGCGTCTCTCTGTTTATTGGTCTATTTTCATTGAAGCCGGTTCAAGCAAACACTCTTTCGATTTTGCGAATATTTTATACGCTGTAAAGAAAAGTATTATTACGAAAACTTCCAAATATTTTTGTGATTTTTTTTTGAAATAAAATACAATAAATTGATAATCAAAGATTTTTTATATTGTTTTTGTTAGTCTCAAAAGGAGAAAAAAATATTTGTAGTTGTCAATAATTGTAATTAAATTTGTTCCCATAAAAATACATCAAACAATATGGGTTCAATTTGTGTAATACAGGGCAAATTATGTTACTGACAGTTACAGACGTAGAATATTTGGGCGAATATACTTTGCTGTGTACTTTTAGCACGGGAGAGCGGCGCAAGGTTGATTTGACGCCGTTGCTTTCGTATCCTGCATTTGAAGAACTGCACGATAAAAACAAGTTCATTCAATTTGGGCTTGAAGACACCATATTTTGGGCTAACGGTGCGGACATCGCACCCGAATATCTTTACGAAAACGGTATGGCAGCGTAAAAAACAAAAATCGGCAGATAACGTCTGCCGATTTTTGTTTCTTTTATTCTTCTTCCACAAGCCAATCAACAATATTCTTTTCTGTGCTTGAAAAAC
>JAEEXW010000017.1 GCA_016287995.1 Bacteroidales bacterium | reverse complement strand
GTCCCAGTCAATTTTTTTCAAATCTTCTTTCGTAAAAATACCTGTTACCGAGAAAACTGCAAACGGAATCAAAGCCACAACGTTAGCGTTAATGCCGGTCAGTTTGTCTGTTACCCAAAGTAAAATTGTAGTTATAAAGGTGATTAAAACGATTTTTGAATTTGTATCTTTTGCAGAAAAGCCTTCCTCGATATGAATTTCGATTGTTTTTTGCGAGAAGGGGAACATTTTTCTTAACACAATCCAAGTGATGAGCAGAATTACGAGTGCAAGCGGCACCATATAAAGCATCCATTCTCCGAAAGAAATACCGAGATTTAAGCCGTCAGGGTCATTCAAATATTTAATAGCCAAAGCATTAGGCGGTGTTCCGATAGGTGTTCCAATACCGCCGACGTTAGCCGCAACGGGGATTGAAAGTGCCAAAGCGATACGACCTTTTCCCGAAGTAGGAAGTGTTGCCAAGACGGGCGAAAGAATCGTTAACATCATTGCCGCTGTCGCAGTATTTGACATAAACATTGAGCAAATCGCCGTTACTACGATAAAACCCAACAAAACCATTTCTGATTTGTTGCCGAAAGGGGTTAAAATAAGTTTTGCGATACCTGCATCGAGTTTGTATTTACTTGCTATAATCGCCAAAACAAACCCGCCCATAAATAGCATTATCACCGGGTCGGCGAAAGTTGCCATTATGTCTTTGTAAGCAATTGCTTTGCCGAAATCTTCGCCCTCGTATTTTAAGAAATTCACCATACTTGACGAAGTGGTAAGGAGCATTAAAACGATAACACCAACAGAGGTTGTCCAAATAGGAATAGGTTCAAGAATCCACATCAAAGCCGCAAAAACAAATATTGCGACAATGCGCTGTTCAACAATAGTAATATCAAACGGGAACGCCCCCGCCGGCAATAGCGCAATCACCGCCGGAATCAGCAGAGAAATCGCCAATTTAATAATTTTAGAATTGTTCATAAATTTTTAAAATGCTGAATTAAAGTTCGTTACGTGTTTTGATTAATTTCGTGTTAAGAAATTGTAAAAACGTTCAAAATTAGGTAATAAAAAAACAATAACAAAACGTTTTTTAAAAATTTCGTGTTTTTTTTTGTTTTTCTGGAAAAACCAATTAAATTTGCGGCAAAAATTATTGCTGATGAAAAAAAAGGAACAGAAAATATCTTTGTTTATCTCGGTTATACTTGCCGCAGTGATTTTTACGGCAATGTCGGTTGTTTGCCAAGACGGTTTGGCAGGCTCTACCGTTAATTTACTGAGAGTGTTTTTCCCATTGGTTTCAGGCGTGGTATTATTCTTTGTTCTGATAAAAATTTTTAACAAAATTGTTGCAGAACAAGTAAAACCGATTTACGGCACTTTGGAAACTTTTTCAAAGCCGGAAGAGGAGTTCAAAATCAAATCCGTGTCTGATGATACTAACAAAATCGTCGCACAGGTTAATGAGGAGGTTGCGAAATGGGTCAAAGATAAGGCTAAGGAAATTTCAATCCTCAAATCAAACGAAAAATACAGAAAGGAATATCTCGGCAATGTTTCTCACGAACTCAAAACGCCGCTTTTTAATATTCAAGGTTATATAACTACTCTTATGGACGGAGGTTTGGACGACCCTGAAATCAACGTAAAATATTTGCAGCGTGCTGAAAAAAATATCAACCGGCTGATTTCTATTGTTCAAGACCTTGAAACAATTTCGAAACTCGAAACTGGAAATCTTAAACTCGTCATCGAAAATTTTGACGTTACAGATACAATAAAAGAGGTGTTTGAATTAAATGAATTGAAGGCTGAAAACAAGAAAATTCAGTTGAAGATGGTTCAGAAGGCCAAAACTCAGAGCGTTATGGCAGCCGCTGATAAGATGAGAATTTACGAGGTTATCAACAACTTGGTTGTAAATTCGATAAACTACGGTAAGGAAGGCGGTACAACCTCTGTCGGCATTTTTGATATTGACAACAAATGGCTTATCGAGGTTCAGGACGACGGAATTGGAATCAGCGAGGAAAATCTTCAAAGGGTTTTTGAGAGGTTTTTCCGTGTTGACAAGTCGCGCAGTTCGCAAAACGGCGGCACGGGTCTCGGTCTTGCAATCGTAAAGCACATTTTGGAGGCTCACGGCGAAGGTATCACCGTAAAAAGCAGGATTAATGAAGGAACGACTTTTTCATTCACGTTGAAAAAGGCAAAAATATAAACATATTACTATGGAAAATTATAAGATTCTACTTGTTGACGACGAAACGGACATACTTGATTTTTTGTCGTACAATTTAAAAAAGGCCGGTTACACGGTTTTTACGGCTAACAACGGTAAAGATGCCGTCAAGTTGGCAAAACAATACATTCCGCATCTTATCATTCTTGACGTGATGATGCCGGAAATGGACGGTATAGAAACCTGCGAAGAAATCCGCAAGCAGCCTGCTTTGAACAATACGGTTGTGGCTTTCTTGACGGCAAGGAGCGAAGATTATTCGCAAATCGCTGGTTTTGAAGCGGGTGCAGACGATTACATTGCAAAACCTATAAAACCGAAAGTTTTGGTTTCGAGAGTAAGTGCACTTCTCAAACGTTTTGGTAAAACCGAAGATGCGCCAGAGTCGCCGGAAAGCAACATTATCCGTCTCGGCGACCTTGTTATCGACAAGGAAAAATATACTGTTATTAATAACGGTGAAGAACTTTCGCTTCCAAGAAAGGAGTTCTCTTTGCTTTTGCTTCTTATTTCAAAGCCGGAAAAAGTTTTCACGAGAGAGGAAATTTATTCGGCTATCTGGGGCGATTCTATTGTTGTCGGCGACAGAACAATTGACGTTCATATCAGAAAATTGCGCGAAAAAATCGGCGAGGATTATATTCGCACCGTAAAAGGCGTAGGTTATAAATTTGTAGATTAACATTAAATTAATATTATTATGGCAGTAGTACCACCGAATAGAAATATTCCGAAACCGAAAGGCAACACGATTTTGATAATAGTAGTCTTGTTGCTGGGTTTTATTGTTTTTCTTAATAGTTATCAAGTTATTGAGCCTGACGAAAGAGGCGTTGCTGTAAGACTTGGTGAGATAACCTCCGAAGAGCCTATTCAACCGGGTTTTCATTGGAAGGTTCCGTTTTTGACCTCAATTGAGACATTTTCAATAGTGCCGAAAACATACGAAGTAACTTTCACTGTCGGTGATGACGGTGCTATTACAAAGGATATGCAGACCCTTGGCGCAACCGTTGTGGTTCGTTATAACTATGATGAAAACCGAATTATTGAAATCGTTAAAAAATACAGAAATTCAGCCATAATAGAGAATGCGATGAAAGACTGTATTAAAGCATCACTTAAAGAGACTACGGGTAAGTATTCTATTTATGACTTAGTTAGCCAACAAGATGCAATTACGGCTCAGGTTTCGGAAGTAGTTTTGAAACGTATGCAAGACAATTATCCTGTCCTTATTAATTCTACAACAATAACGAATTTTGATTGGTCAGAAGATTTTGATAAGCAAATCCGCGAGACAGCAAACCGTACTCAGCAGGTTAAACAGGCTGAGCAAGAGGCTAACATTGCGGCTGCTCAGGCTCAGAAACTCGTTAAAGAGGCAGAGGCAAGAAAACAAGCGGCAGAACTTGATGCAGAAGCCGAAATCGCAACTGCAAGAGGTGCTGCTGAGGCTAAAAGACTTGCTGCTGACGCTCAGGCTTACGAAAATCAAAAAATTGCTCAAAATCTTGCTACAATGCAGGCTCAATGGAATTACGAAGTTAATTTGCAACGTGCTAAAAACTGGAATGGTAAAGAAGTTCCTGACGCTGCATACATCGTTCCGGGTACGGGTGCGGTAGTTCCTTTGACAAGTGGGAAATAATTTATTAATAAAAAGTTTATAAAAATTGAAAATTATGTTAACCGTTTTTTTCTAACTTTGCGAAGTTGGAAAAAAACGGTTAATATTTTGAAAAGCGGTGTATATCTCATAATCGGAGCGACGGATATGGTCGGAGCGCATTTGGCTTGCGTTCTGCTCAAAGAGGGGTACACTGTGCGCGCAACTTTCTCTAAGGGCGACGATATAAACAAGACGAAAAACTATTTGAGTTTTTATTCCGACGATTACTTAAATATTTTCAACGAAATACGCTGGGTAGAGGCTAATCCTATGGATTATGATTCTTTGGTTAAGGCTGCAAATGGCGTTGATGTTGTTTACGTTTGCAAGTATCCCGTATTTAGCGTTAACAGAAAATTTCAGGATTATATTGAGGGCATAAAGACTTTGATTTCGGCTTTGCGGGAGGCAGAGGTCAGTTATTTATATTACATTTCTAGTTTAGATACCTTGGGCGATGAACCTGAATTTAAGGAAATTACAGAGCAATCACAAAGAAATCCGAAAGGCAATTATCCCAAAATTTCGCAGTTGAATTATTTGTGTGAAATGGAGGTTCAGCGGGCTTTGAACGAGGATTTGAAAGGTTGTATCGTGAATGCTGGCGTTGTTTTAGGTCCGGGAGATTGGCATTATGATTCGTCGCGGTTGTTTTCTTTGGCGGCGACATACGGTTTTTATACAAAAGGCGTTACGGGTTTTGTAGGGGTTTACGACGTTGTGAAATGTCTGATGACTTTGTCTAAAAAAGAAATCACAGGCGAAAAATTTATTTTAGTTTCGCAGAATTTGAGTTATTATCAGGTTTTGAAACTTATTTCGCAAAATTTCGGCACGGAGAAAAATTTAAAGTACGCCGGAAAATTTAGAATGTTGGTTTATAAAGGTTGTTATATTGTAAAATCGCTTTTGACAGGCCGACGTCCAATTTTGGACTCAACTTATTTTGAACGTATCGAATCTTTTAAATTATATTCCAACACTAAAAGTCTCGGTATGTTAATCATTGATTATGAAGATATTAGTGAAGTTGTAAAAAAAATTTGCGATATTTATATCAAAGAAAACACGCCAAAAATGAAAAAGTTTTATAAATTTACGTGAATTATAAGATAAGTATCGCAAATTTATGTAAGCATTAAAACTGATGTTTTGCAATCAAAAAGCACCAATACGTTCCATAATATCCGCCCTTGGCTTTTCCGATTCCGATGTCGTAACAATCACCCCAAAAATCATCCATTCCGAGAAGATGTCTGCGGTGTCCGGCACTTTGATTATCTGCCCCGCCGTCATTAATCAACTGAATCACAGTGGCTTTGCCTTCCGCATATCCTGCCGCAAGACTTTCAAAATAATTCATACTTTTGTCTGAATACCAACTTTCGTCCAAAGTATATCCGGCATTGTTGATTTTTATGTTTGTGCCGTAACCGTCAGGGTCGGTATGCCCGAAATAATTTCTTGCAACCATATCTTCGGCTCTTTCTTGGGCAACTTTCGCTAAAATGTCGTTCCATTTCAATGTGTGAATTTTTGAAACCCCACTAAGATCCACACCGATTTCTTTGCTATAAGCCGAAGGATTTTGTCTAACAGCATTCAAATACTCAAACGCTGCACTAACTTCCTTATCATTGGTTTTATTGTCTTCGGTTTTGTTATCCTCAGTTTTGTTGTCATCAGTTTTATTATCTTCCGTTTTATTATCTTCCGTTTTGTTTTCTTCTGTTTTGTTTTCTTGATCCTCTCCGTCATCATCAAGAATAGAACACGAAAACAATAGGGTTGCAAGTAATAGTAAAAAAATCTTTCTCATTTTTTTATAAATTTAGTTTATAATTCGTTTTTTACAATTTTCAATTCTTTTCGTGCAAAAATAGTGATTTTTTTTATTTTACAAAAAACGGCTACCGAAAATGTTTTCGATAGCCGTTTTTTTTGTTAAAAGAATATTGTTTTTTATTCCGCTTTAATAATAAACCAGTTTTTCTTACCTTTTTTTACTAAAACGTATTTTTCGTCCAAGAGGAAAGACTCGTTTACGACAAGTTCCGGATCTGAAACTTTCTCTTGATTGATTGAAAGTCCGTTTTCTTTTATCGTTCTGCGGACTTCGCCTTTTGAAGCAAAACATTTAGTCTTTTCTGCTAACAAGTCCAAAACGCCGATACCGTTTTTCAACTCGTCTTTTGAAACAGAAAACTGCGGAACACCGGCAAAAACTGACAAAAATGTTTTCTCGTCAAGGGCAGTCAATTGCTCTTTCGTACCCTTGCCAAAAAGAATCTGTGAAGCCGAAACAGCCGTATTATAAGCCTCTTCGCCGTGAACCATTATCGTGATTCTCTTTGCTAATTCCGATTGAAGAACCCTCAAAGACGGATTTTCTTTGTGTTTTGCAATCAACGCCTCAATTTCGTCTTTTGATAGCAACGTGTAAATCTTGATGTACCTTTCTGCATCTTCGTCAGAAGTGTTAATCCAAAACTGATAAAACTCATACGGAGAAGTCAGTTTTTCGTCGAGCCAAACGTTACCTTTTTCCGTCTTTCCGAACTTTGTGCC
Source organism: Bacteroidales bacterium (assembly GCA_016287995.1). Classification (GTDB taxonomy): domain Bacteria; phylum Bacteroidota; class Bacteroidia; order Bacteroidales; family UBA3824; genus UBA3824. Next base: position 9,258 of record JAEEXW010000017.1, on the reverse strand, counting down.
GTCAGCCTTTTTTATAAGCGGACAAGTAAGACCAAAAGCCTCAGCCTCAGGACCGTCAATTCTGCGGATTAACTCCATACCAGTCGTGATATTGCCCCATTGGTCAGCACCGCCCATTTGAAGTTTGCAGTTTTTATGCTTTCTCAAATAATAAAAGTCATAACCCTGCATCAACTGATACGAAAACTCCGTAAAACTCATACCTTCACGAGAATCACTCGCAAAACGCTTTTTAACAGAATCTTTCGCCATCATATAATTAACGGTGATATGCTTGCCAATGTCGCGGATAAAGTTGATAAAAGAAAAATCTTTCATCCAGTCGTAATTGTCCACTAATTCGGCTTTGTTGGGCGCGTCGCTTTCAAAATCCAAAAACTTTGCGAGTTGCGCTTTAATACATTCTTTATTGTGGTTCAACGTCTTTTCGTCCAAGAGATTACGCTCGGCTGACTTTCCTGACGGGTCGCCAACCATGCCCGTTGCACCACCTACCAACGCAATAGGCTTATGTCCGGCCATTTGAAAATGTTTCAATATCATTATCGAAACCAAATGCCCTATATGAAGAGAATCCGCTGTCGGGTCAATACCAACATACGCAGTGGTCATCTCTTTCGCTAACTGTTCTTCTGTGCCTGGCATAATGTCATGTATCATGCCACGCCATTTCAAATCGTCAATAAAACTCATTTTTTTTATTTTTTTCTCGTTCTTTTTTGAAAAAAAGAACCAAAAAACTTTTATATTCGCGCTTCGCGCGGAGTGGCGTACGTAACCCTTACATAACTTACTCCGCGCGAAGCGCGTTCTTAAAAGTTTTCCGGTTCCCTTTTTTAAAAGGGAACAAAAAATCTTAATACTTAAACCTTGATAAAAACTTCATATCATTCTCAAAAAACATACGAATATCGGTAACGCCATAGCGGAGCATTGCGGTACGTTCGATACCCATACCGAAAGCGAAACCTGAGTATTCGTTAGGGTCTATGCCGCAGTTTTTGAGAACGTTAGGGTGAACCATTCCGCAGCCGAGAACTTCGAGCCAGCCGCTGTTTTTGCAGATTCCGCAGCCTTTTCCGCCGCAAATCGAGCATGAAACGTCCATTTCAGCACTTGGTTCGGTAAAGGGGAAGTAACTCGGACGCAAACGAATTTCGGTTTTTTCGCCGTAAAATTCTTTGGCGAAATACATTAACGTCTGTTTCAAATCTGCGAATGAAACGTTTTTATCGATGTAAAGACCTTCGATTTGGTGGAAAATACAGTGCGAACGAGCTGAAACAGCCTCATTTCTGAAAACACGTCCGGGAACTAAAACTCTTACCGGCGGTTTTTGTTTTTCCATAACTCTGACCTGACCTCCCGAAGTATGCGTACGAAGAAGAATATCAGGATTTGTTTCAATGAAAAACGTATCCTGCATATCGCGTGCGGGGTGTTCGGGCGGAAAATTTAGTGCCGTAAAGTTGTGATAATCGTCTTCAATTTCCTGACCCTCAGCAACGGTAAAACCAAGTCTTGAAAAAATCTCAATAATCTCGTTTTTAACCATCGTAATCGGGTGATGAGAACCGAGGTTGTAGTTAGGACCGGGAAGCGTGATGTCAAGGTCGTTAGGTTTTGACATTTGGTCTTCAAAAGCCTCCTGAGCAGCGGCTATCTTGTTTTCAACCAACGTTTTAAGTGAGTTGATTTTTTGACCGTATTCTCTTTTTTCTTCCGGTTTAACCTTTTTGAACTCGGCGAAAATCTCGTTTAAAACGCCTTTTTTAGAAAGGTATTTTAAGCGGAGTTCTTCTGCCTTTTCTTTTGTATCGACAGCGAAATTTTCGACTTCCGCCATCAAATCTTTTATCTTTTCTAACATTTTTCTATACTATTTTACCACCGTTGCCTTAATGATTTTGATGTCTTGTTTTGGGCGATCGGCTGAATCTTTTTCTGCGTTTGCGATTTTGTCTACAACGTCCATACCTTCAACAACCTGACCGAAAACAGTGTATTGAGCGTCCAAAGTTGGTGCGCCGCCGATTTCTTCATAGTCTTTCAACTGCTCATCAGAAAATTCAAAACCGTATCTTGCGTATTGTTTCAAGGTTGAAGTGGGAGTTTTTGTACCATCAACGATATAAAACTGTGAACCCGAACTTCTGCGCTGAGGATTGCCTTGATCGCCGGTTCTTGCCGCAGCAATTGCGCCGCGTTTGTGGTAATGCGAGGGAACGATTTCAGCGGGAAGAGTGTAACCCGGACCGCCTGAACCTAATCTTGCACCCGCTTCGGCTGTTTTGCTTTCGGGGTCGCCGGTCTGAATCATAAAGCCTTGAATGACACGGTGAAAAAGAATGCCGTCATAAAAGCCCTCGTTAACGAGTTTCAAAAAATTGTCCCTGTGGACGGGGGTGTCATTAAAAAGTTCGATTTTAATGTTACCCAAAGATGTTTCTAATAATATCATAGCGTTTTGTGATTTCTTTTGTGCGTTTGCTGCGATAAAGAGCGCAAATGTCAGCACCGTTAATAAAAAAAATTTTTTCATAGTAAAAATAATTTTTTTACGGCTGCAAATTTAATTGTTTTTTTTGTTTTTATCAACTAATTTTTTTATTGTTTCTAATTATTTTGTTTAACTTTGCCGCGCAAGAATTAAAAAAAGCGAATAATTATGCAGGTTTTTGAAGGTAATATTGTTGACGTGGTAAACAAAGAAATCTTTTCGGGAAAAATCTTTGTTGAAAACGGCGTAATCGAAAATATAGAAAAATGTAAAGTTGATGCCCAAAATTATATTTTGCCGGGTTTGACGGATTCGAATATACACATTGAAAGTTCGATGGTAACGCCGCAGTTTTTCGGTTTTGAAGCGTTGAGACACGGTGTTATTGCAGCCGTTACCGACCCGCACGAAATCACTAACGTTTGCGGAGAAGCGGGTTTCAACTTTATGCTCAAAGACGCTGCGTTATCGCCTATGAAAATATTTTTCGGTGTGCCCTCATGCGTTCCTGCAACGAGTTTTGAGACCTCTGGTTCAACCATAGATTCTTTAACTGTAAAGAAACTTCTTAAAAATGAGAAAGTTGTCTGTCTCTCGGAAATGATGAATTTTGTTGGGGTTATTAATGGCGACAAAGAAGTTTTAGCGAAAATAGCCGCTGCAAAAGAAATCGGCAAGCCTATTGACGGTCACGCTCCTGAACTTATGGGCGAAAACTTGAAAAAATATGCCGCTGCCGGAATATCTACCGACCACGAATGTTATACGTTGGAAGAAGCCCGCGAAAAAATCAAATGCGGAATGAAAATTCAACTTCGCGAGGGTTCGGCGGCAAAAAATATGTCGGCACTTGCTCCGCTGTTAAAAGATTTTCCCGAAAATATAATGCTTTGTAGCGACGATTTTCACCCCGACGATTTGATGCGCGGGTATATGTTTGAAAGAATAAAACGGCTTTTGGAGTTAGGTTATGACTTTTTTGACGTTTTGCGCACGGCAACCTTCAATCCAGTAAAACATTACAAGTTAAACGTAGGATTGTTGCAAAAAGGTGATGCGGCAGATTTTGTTATTACAAGCGATATAAAAAAGTTCGACATTTTGAAGGTTGTTGTTGACGGCAAAATTTTAGTTGACAACAAAAAAGTACTTTTTGAACCTTCGCCGATAAAACCGATAAACAATTTTTACTGCAAAAAAATTAGCGTTTCCGACATAGAAGTTAAGGCTACAACGCCGGAGGTAAGAGTTATTAAAGTAGTTGATAAAGAACTCATTACAGAAAGTTTTATAGGCGATGCCATTTTGAGAAACGGAAAGTTGACCTCGGATGTCAAAAACGATGTGTTGAAGGTTGTCTGTCTTAACCGTTACAACACAAATTCAAAACCTGCTGTAGGTTTTATCAACGGTTTTTCGCTGAAATTCGGTGCAATAGGCAGTTGTATTGCCCATGATAGTCATAACATAATTTGTGTCGGCACTGACGATGCTGCGATTGTTAACTGCATTAACAAAATTATCGTCAACAAGGGTGGACTTTGTATTTCAACGGGTCAAAATGTTTTTGACATGCCGTTATCAATCGGCGGTATAATGTCAAACAAATCATGTGCAGAGACGGCGAAAAAATATTCAAGTCTGTCGCGTCTAATTTTAACGTTAGGCTGCAAACTTTCTGCTCCCTTTATGACGCTTTCGTTTATGTCCCTACCGGTTATTCCAAAACTCAAAATAACCGACAAAGGACTGTTTGATGTGGAGAAATTTGAGTTTGTGTAAAAAATCTTTACACTATTGTAAAATTTTTTTACACTTTTTTACATTCTAAAAAATCTAACTTTCTAAAAATCAGATGTATAAAATTTTGGCACGCTGAATGTAGTTTTGTTTAGCGTAATCAAAAAAATGTAAAAGCCATGAAAATCGTTTTTAGAAATTTAGTTAGCATAATCCGTAAATTCAAGTTGGCTTGGCTGATGAATTTTGCGGGAATAGCGGCGGCTCTTACTGCGTTGATGTTTGTCGGAATGCAAATCTCTTACGAAAACAGTTTCGATGACAATCACTCAAACGCCGAGAGAATTTTCCGTATTAGTCAAGACGTTGAGCGTCCGTTCAATGTTATTCTCGCGCGGGGTGTAATCGAAACTATCGGACACATTTCTCCGAAAGTAGAAGCGTATGCCGCTGAAATGGATTTTTTTGACCTTAATTACATCGAGGTGGAAATTAACGGTCAGAAACACGAGTTTAACGAATACACAATCGGTATAGATTCTGGATACGCCAAAATGTTTGACTTTGACCTTGTTTGTGGCGACCTCAAAACACTTGCCACTAAGGGTAACGCATTGATTAGCGAGAATACCGCCAAAAAAATGTTCCCAAACTCAGAAGCGTTGGGCAAAACCTTAAAACTCAACGAAGATTGGGGAACTGACAACGGAGAAATCACAATAACAGGCGTTTACAAAGATTTTCCCTCTAACACTCAGACTAAGAATGCCATATTTTTTTCTCTTAACGATGTGCTCAAAGACGATAATCAATGCAGAAATTTCATCGGTTGGGTAATGCTTTCCTCACCAAACGACAAAACAGAAATCGAAACCCTTATCAAGAAAAATGAGGCGTGTGGAGTTCAAGGAATGCCGCCTTATTATCTTGAACCGCTCAAAGATGTTTACTACAACAACGAAAACGATGCTGGTTTTGTTAAAAGCGGCAGCGCAAAAAGTACCGCAATGCTTGCTGTTATAGCCTTGATAGTACTCTTAATTTCAGCGGTTAACCAAACAAATTTTAACACTGCCCTTATCCCGAAGAGAATCCGTAGCATTAACACGCAAAAAGTTCTCGGCAGTAGCATAAGTCGTCTAAGACTTCAACTTTTTGCCGAAAGTATTATTATCGGCTTGCTGACATGGCTGACAGCCTTGCTTATGGTTAAACTCCTGAATAATACGTGGTTAACCTCATTTCTTGTTCCCGATGATTTGACTATTTCCTCCAATCTTGGCGTTTGTTTGTTTGTTGGATTAATTTCGCTGATAATCAACGTGTTATCAAGTATTTATCCGATTTTGAAACTTACTTCCGTAAATCCTGCTTTGGCGTTGAAAGGTTCTTACGGACGCTCGTTTTCCGGACAAAAACTGAGAAATTTTTTGCTTGTTTTTCAATATTTTTCGGCTATATGTTTTATTTCGATAGCGGTATGTATATGGCTGCAAATCAGATATATGGAGAATGCTCATTTTATTCTCCGCGACAACCAAATTGCCGTTTTCAAAACCAACCGTCAATTCGGACAAAAGTTTGAATTGGCATTGCAAAAATTAAAAGAGAATAGTGCGATAGAAAATGTTGCTCTTAGTTCGCAGTTAATCGGTGGCAGCGACGCTTTCAACACACGGTATTATATTTTTAATTCCGACACGCTATATTTCAACAGTATAAACTGCACAAGCGAAATTTTGGACGTTTTTGACATTCCGCTCATCGAGGGCGACGGTTTTGTAGGCATACGCGACAGTGAGGTAAGCAATTATGATTACAAAAACGATTGTGTTGTAAGTGCAGAGATTTTTTCAAAATTCAAATACAACATTGGCGACACAGTTTATGGAATGTTCGGCGCAATAAGAGGTGTGATAGACAAAGGCCTTAGAATAACATCTTTTCGCAAGGAGATAATGCCGCTTGCGTTAGGTCTTGCGCACGCTGAATATCTCAATTTTTGTTACGTTAAAATTGCCAAAGGCAGCAATCTTAAAACTGCTTTAACGCATATAGAAAACGTTGTAAGTGAGATAGTTCCAGAAATGCCGTTGGAGATTACGTTTTATGACAAGATTTTTGAAAATCTCTACAAAAAAGAGATTAACACTTCGGCGACGACAGTTTTTATGGCGATTTTAGCGCTTTTGATTTCGATAATCGGGGTTTTTGGTATGGTAACCTTTGACTCAGAATATAGACACAACGAGATTGCTTTGAGGAGAGTTTTTGGAGCCTCAACTGACGATATTATCAAAAAAATCAATGTGAAATATTTGATTATGATATTTGCGGGATTTGTTTTGAGTTTACCTGTAACGCTTTATGTTATAACGCTTTGGCAACAGAATTTTGTTGAAAAAGCACCTTTGCCTTGGTGGATGTTCCCGGTTGTGGTTTTGTTGGTAACGGTGGTAACGTGTGCAATCGTAACCGTTCAGTCAGCAAAAACAGTTTACGGAAATCCTGTGGAAGGCTTGAAAAAAGAGTAAAAGATTGTTGAATTAAAAAACTAAAATATCATGTTAAAAGTTAAAGACATTACAAAAATCTTCTCTACTGAGGAAGTACAAACGCTTGCATTAGACGGCGTTTCGTTTGAAATCAAAGACGGCGAATTTGTTGCTATTATGGGTCCGTCAGGTTGTGGAAAGTCAACATTGATGAACATTCTCGGTCTGCTCGACAATCCCACTTCCGGCAGTTACGAACTTATAGGTCAAGAAGTTGGTCATTTAAAAGAAAAAGACCGCACTCAGTTCCGTAAAGGTAACATCGGCTTTATCTTTCAGAGTTTCAATCTGATAGACGAGTTGAACGTTTATGAAAACGTAGAACTGCCGCTGCTCTACATGAAAATCAGCGCGTCTGAACGCAAAAAACGTGTCGAAGAAATTCTCCGCCGTATGAACATTTCGCACCGTGCAAAACATTTTCCGCAGCAACTCTCCGGCGGTCAGCAGCAAAGGGTGGCAATTGCACGCGCCGTTGTTATGAACCCGAAACTCATTCTCGCCGACGAGCCGACAGGAAACCTCGACTCAAAAAACGGTCGCGAAGTCATGGACCTTTTAACCGACCTCAACCGCGAAGGCTCTACCATCGTAATGGTTACGCACTCGCAAAAAGATGCCGCACGTGCTCAACGCATTATCAATCTTTTTGACGGAAAGATTGTCAGCGACGTGCAAAACGAGTTGTAAAACTATAAAAACAAGATTATTATGTTCAGAATCAAATCACTATTTACCGTTCCTGCACTCTTGAACATTCTTGGAATAGGTATAGCAATAGCGGCGTTTCAAGTTTTAATGGCATTAGCGGACTTTGAGTTCTCGTTCAATAAGAGCATAAACCGCCATGAAGACATTTATCAGATGACTTACCATTCTAACGGTAGTCATTCTAACAGCATCATGCGGCCGCTTGCCGAGGCTGTCGGCGAAAATCTCGCGTATGTGGAAAATATCGGCTGCCTTACGCCTTGGGACCTTTGGACTATTTACGCCAAACGTAGCGGAAGTTATTATCCGATAGAATGTCGCACGGCGTTATGTTCTAACGGGCTTTTGGACGTATTCGGTTTCAAAATCATAGAGGGCGACATTTCGCGGTTTCACGATTCCGGGCAAATGATAATCAGTAAAAAATTTGCCGCTCAGACGGGACTTAAAGTTGGCGATTTCATCAAAGCCGACCTTCAACAGCAAGACGAAACGGAGATTGTCGCAATTTATGATGATTTTGCTAATAATTCAGAATTTGTAACCTTCAAAGGTTTCCGCTGTCTCGGCGACCGGCATTTGACCAACGCCGAGAATTGGAATTACACCTATTATTTCAGGTTTACGGAGGGTGCACCGGAGCCTGATTTAACAGGTTTGAAAACCGTTCTGAGGGATTTGGTTCATTCGTTTTACAAAGACGTTTCGGGTGTTAGTAGTGAGCAGATTGACAATGAGTTAAATAATTTTATATTTGAATTTGTCCCGCTTGACGACCTTCATTTGCACTCCGAGATTTCCGGAGGTTTTCATCTTCATAGAGACAAGAGCGTGGCGTATACGTTGCTGATACTTGCCGTTATCGTGATTTTGATAGCCTTTATTAACTATTTCAACTTTTTTATGGCGCGTGTTCCGCAGCGTTTGAAAGCCGTTAACACGCGGAAAGTTTTCGGTTGCAGCCGTTATGAACTTATTGCGGGTTTGGTCGGCGAATCGGTGATGTTTACGGTTGCGGCTATCTGTTTGGCGGCGGTTTTGGAATATACGGTGATAGCCTCGCTTATTTCGGACAGTGTTAACATGGAGACAAATGTGTTGTCAAATTATAAAGTGTTGATAATTACGATTTTGTCGGCTATTGCGATGGCTGTTTTGACGAGTCTTTATCCGGCGTTTTACATTACGAAAGTTCCTCCTGCGTTAGCACTGAAAGGGCAACTGACACAAAGCCACGATTCCAAACTCCGTTATCTTTTAATAGGGTTTCAAGTAACTGCGTCTGTTGCGCTGATAATCTGTTCGTTATTCATTCATAAAAATAACGATTATTTGTTGAGCCGCGACATTGGTTTTAACCGCGACAACCTTTTGAGCGTTTATACTACTAAGAAGATTGCTGAAAACCGCGAAACAGTTCGTTCTAAACTTTTGCAAAACTCTGACATTAAGGATATTGCATGGACGGGCGGCAATTTAATCGGGGTCCAGAGAATGTCATGGGGCAGACAAAATCATGCAAATTCGGAGGAAACTCTTTATTTTGACGTAACGCCTGTTTCTTATAACTTCTTGGATTTTATGGGAATCACTTTTACAGAGGGGCGTGGTTTCAAAGAGTCGGACGAACTTAGCAAAAACGGTGTTATAGTTTTTAATGAGACGGCTCGTAAGCGTTTCGGTTTTACGCTTGACAGTCAAATTGACGGTCATAACGATACAATCTGCGAACTTGCCGGTTTTTGTAATGAC
>JAEEXW010000423.1 GCA_016287995.1 Bacteroidales bacterium | reverse complement strand
GCAGTTCTGATTCGTTTATAAATTTATTGAGACTTTTACGGAACAAATATCTTAACAGAGAAACAATTCCTACTTTTCAATCTGTAATTTTTGCGGGCGTTTACGACATAAAAAACTTAAAAATAAAAGTCCGCCCCGGCGCAGACCATCAGTACAATTCACCGTGGAATATTTCCATACCTTTTAAAAGTGATATGTCGTTTTCAAAAATTCAAATTGCCCAAATGCTTTCCGATTACGAAAACGACCGTAAAACAGGAATGAATATTTCTGCAATTTCTTCATTGATAGAGGATTACACTTCGGGTTATCCGTTTTTGGTATCAAAACTTTGTAAACTTATTGACGAAGAAAATCTCGGTTGGAACAAAGAAGGCGTGATTCAGTCTGTAAAAATTTTGTTGGACGAGAAAAATACTTTTTTTGATGACATTGCCAAAAAACTGACCGATTTTGTGCAAATGAAAACTCTGCTCAAAAGTATGCTTTACAACGGTTACGAGGAGAGTTTTAACATTTACTACAAGCATATTGAAATAGCCGCAATGTTCAATTACATAAAGAATGTTGACGGCAAAGTAAGGATTTCAAACCGCATTATCGAAACATGGCTTTATAATCTTTTTATGACCGAAGAACAGATTGACAGCATTTTGTATGACCAAGGCAGTATAGAAAAAAGTCAATTCATCGAAACCGGCATTCTCAAAATGGACAAAATTTTGGAGCGTTTTGCGGTTCACTTCAATGACATTTACGGGCAACAGCCTGAAAAATTCCGCGAAGAAGAAGGTCGGCGATTCTTTATGCTGTATGTTCGTCCGATTATCAACGGCACGGGAAATTATTACATTGAGGCTCAAACCCGCGACCGTTCCCGTACCGATATGATTATTGACTATCTCGGCAAACAATACATTATTGAGATGAAAATTTGGCGCGGCAATTCTTACAACGAGCGCGGCGAAAATCAACTCTTTGAATATCTTGATTATTATCGCGTTAACAAAGGTTATATGCTTTCGTTTTGTTTCAACAAAAACAAAGTTCCCGCATTGAAAACATTAAAGTTAGGCGAAAAAGAAATTGTGGAAGTGGTGGTGTAATAACCATCACTTCCTTAGTAATCGTAATTTCCCCTCTTCAACATTACTATTATCATTTTTATTACGAGGTATATAATTATGATTGCAGATGGTATTATCAAAGTATTATAGGCCGATGTCAATGTAATGTAATAAGTGAATAATCCAAACGTCACTAACCACGCAATAAGCCAAACTAACCGAAGTTTTTTTTCTCTTATCAACACCTTTCTTAATTTTATGATTCTCCTTACGATGAATATAGTTGTGAGTGCAGATACGCCTAACATTATTACATCAAGTTGTCTGCCATTGCTTTTTACCATGTCATCAAACAATAAAAAATCCAAACATACGGCAGCAACCAAACATGCAATAAGCAAAAGTATCCCGATAAATTGTCTTGTCAAGGAAAAAACAGACCGTTGCGGTTTATAATCATCAGCAAAAGCATAAGGCATTTGCTGTGTTTGATAGTAACCCGACGGCATTTGTATTTGACAGTAAATCGGCGGCATTTGCGGTGTATTAATGCGTACCGTCTGTGCCGGTTGAGACGGCGGAGTCTTTCTGTCAGGCTTAGGCTCAACCTTTGTTTTTCCCTTTGGATTTTCTTCTATTTTTTCCTTCGGGGTAAATTTCGGCTTACGGTGTTTCTTATAATATTTTATAATATCATCCGTAAATACATTATAATCAATTAATTGAGCAACAGAATAGTTCGTCGAACTAAAAAACGAATAAAGATTTCTGATGTCATTAAGATAAAAACCGTTTTGCCAAGCCGCCTTTTCCGTTCCTGAATGTGCACGGAGACGGTGATACTCTATCTCTTTATAATCTTGTTCCTGATTGCCCCAATAACGTTCAAGTTCACGGATATAGTTTACGTCAGAAAGATTGAAATCACCGCTTTTAATGCACATAATCCGCTTTTCTGGATATTTTTCCAAGGCACGTTTTATCTGCACAAACTCGTACATACAGTGCATCGAACGGAAATATTTGTCAGAAAAGATAATCACAACAACTTCACTTTTCCAACCGATTTCCTCCTCAAACTTTGAGATTTTATCGCCGGTGCCGATGTCGCGTTTGTCAAGACGGTATTCAATGTTTTTCTCTTCGAAAACCTCCAACAACTTGTCCATGCAGTCGGAAATATGTTCCCATTCGGGGTTTCTGCTACTGTTGCGTGCGTATGAAAAATACACGGGACGTCCCGCATTGATACAATTTTTTTCTTCCATTATGTGCTTTGTGTTATTTCAATGCGCAAATGTAACACGTTTCTTAATTTATCTCACCCTTACCCTTTGACCTAACCTAAGGGTTGAAGTCTGCGAAATGTTGTTCAAACGGCACAGTTGTTTTACGGTTGTGTGGTATTTTCTTGCCAACGCGCCGAGCGTGTCGCCGCTTTTAATCACGTGTACAAGTGCCTCGGAAGCGGCTTTTGATTCTTCTTCCGTTTGACCGTAATGCGAATTGATGTTGAAATAATGTTTTTTGAGCGAGAAAATGGTGTCGCGGAGTTCGCCTTTTTCAAAACAGAAAATTCTTTCGGGGTCAAAAGGTCTGCCCATGTAGCGAACCTCAAAATGGAGGTGAGGGCCTGTACTTCTGCCCGTAGAACCGCCGAGGCCGATTACTTCGCCCGCTTTTACAAGGTCGTTTTCTTTAACCAAATGTTTTGAAAGGTGCGCGTAATAGGTTTCAAGACCGTTGGCATGGCGCAAGACTATAAGGTTGCCGTAACCGCCCGCTCTGCCGACCTCACGCACAACTCTTACTTTTCCGTCAAAGGCGGCGTAAATTTCATCACCCGTGTTGAGGCGGATGTCA
>JAEEXW010000422.1 GCA_016287995.1 Bacteroidales bacterium | reverse complement strand
AGGACGAAATCTTAAAACTTTTGCAAGAAAAACAGACCCGTCAAAAAAACTTGCAGAAAAAAGATAGCCGCGTAAAACTTGTTATTCAGACTGACAATGCGCTTTCAAATGTGCCAGTAACAATGAGTTACATAATTTTTAGCGCAAGTTGGGAACCGTTTTACGAAATCCGTGTTGATAAAACCGACAAGCCTTTGGACATGGTTTACGGAGCGCATATCAAACAGTCCTCAACCGAAGACTGGAACGAAGTAAAACTCACCGTTTCGACCGGCGACCCGTCAATCGGAAATGCTGCGCCCGAATTTTATTCGATGTATTTGCCGCCCGCAAAACGTCCGAACAGCACAAAAAAATGGACTCCGCCGTCGTCAAATCTTGTTTACGGTACGGTTACGGACGAGAATTACGAACCGCTGCCCGGAGTTAATGTTGTGGAAACGGGTACTAAAAACGGTACGATAACTGACATTGACGGAAAATTTCAGTTAAATATGCAGGATACTCGCAATGATTTGACTTTTACATATATCGGCTTTAAAACCAAAGTTGAAAAAGCAGGCGAAAATATGCAGATTGTTTTGGAGGAAGATGATGTTTTACTTGAAGAAGTTGTCGTTGTCGGTTACGGCACGGCGAGAAAATCTTCTTTTGACGAAGATTTTGTTGCGGATTACAAACCGAAAGGAATAAAATACGATGAACCTGAGAAGTTGGTTCCGCTTGAACTTTTTGATTCTCAGACTGCTACCGAGTTCAAAATTGATGTTCCGTACACTATTCCCTCTGACGGGAAAGTTTACGATGTTTCGATGCTGACATACCACATTGACGCGGATTACCGTTTTAGTTGTCTGCCGAGATATTCGCCTGACGTGTTTTTGCTTGCCGATTTGAAAAACTTTTCGCAGTATCCTATTTTGAAGGGCAGCGCATACGTCTATTTTGACAATGTTTATCAAGGCGAATGTGAAATTGCGCCGGATTTTGCTGCTGACACTTTTTCTATTTCTGTCGGAAGGGACAAGGATATTGCTGTCAATCGTCAAGCTGTCAAGGAGTTTACTTCTAAAAAGTTTATCGGCTCAAACGTAAAAGTTGTGAAATGTTTTGAAATCACAATCAAGAATAACAAGAAAACTTCTGTTGATGTGGTTGTAACAGACCAATATCCGTTGCCCAAATTTTCGGACATAAAAGTTGAACTTTTGGACAAAGGCGGTGCAGAAACTGACACCGAAAAAGGCAAACTGACTTGGAAATTGAACTTGTCGGCGGGAGAGAAAAAAGTTTTGAGGTTTTCTTACGAGGTAAAATATCCGAAAACGTATAATTTTTCGGTAGAATAGCACGAAAAAGTTGGCATTATATTTGAAAAAATCTTAAAAGTTATTAATTTTGCCGTATGTTTTTGAACCTGTATAATAAGTGTATAAAAGTATTTTTAGCCGAAGTATCGCCTGATGTTGAGAATTTGCGTCAGGAATTGATAGTTATTCTCCAACGGGCTGATATTGAAATTGTTCCCGAAATTAAAAACGCTGATTGCAGCGTTCATATTTTGGGAAATACTGATATTTACACTGATGGTTCAGAATATAAAAACTCTCCGGCAGGGGTTCAGTACCGCACCGCAAAGCAGTTGTGTGGTGAAAATTTCAAAATGTTCGTCTGGAATCCTGCCGGAAAAATCACCGCTGAAAACGCTTATCTTAACAATATCAGAAGGGACATAGTTCAAAATACGGTTTATATCGACAAACTCTCGCCGATAATTTTCGTTGAGGATATTCGTAACATTATGAATATCAAGGAAGCAGCCGTTCAGAAAAGCGAACCTTCTGACATCTTTTTCATTTATAACGAACTTGACAAAGACACTGCCGAGGGTATCTGCAATATGTTGAAAGATTTTCTTTCGTTGACTAAACTCGGAATCAGAATGTCGGACGAGACAGATTACGGCTCTTACATCAAACAGCAGTTAAGCGATAGTAAAATCGGTGTCGTATATTATAATTACGCCTCGGATTGGGCAGTGCCTTTTGCACGTCAAGTTTGGAAAGATAACGGCGGTAATAGTTCTCCGTCGCCGGTTTTTGTGGTCGGAAACAGCGAACACGCAACCGCAGAAGAACTCAATATTTTTAAAGGCATTATGGAATGTACGGTTGACGAACAACTGCGCATACCGCTTGATATTAAAATGTTTTTGGACAAAACTATGCAGAAATTATGAAAAACGGTATATGTCCATATCCGGGTTTGAGACCTTTTACGGAAGAAGAATCAATTTTTTTCAAAGGGCGGGATACGCATATTTCTCAAATTGCCAAATTATTGGAAGAAAACAAAATGGCTTTTATAACCGGTGCTTCTGGCGACGGCAAATCGTCAATGGTTTACGCCGGCGTAATTCCTTATATCAGAGCAGGTTTTTCAAAAGCACAATTCAACAGTTGGCTGATTTTTGATTTCAAACCGCAACGCAACACCCTAAAAAGTCTCGCCGAAAGCGCGGCAAAAGAATTGGAAATGCCGTTAGAGGAGGTTGTAACAGAGTTTAGAAGGGGCTTTTCTTCATTGGTTAAACTTTACACTAAGTCGAAGTTTTACGTTACCGGCGTAGAAGATGCCGAAAACAAAGGCAAAAATCTTTTAATCATTGCCGACCAGTTTGAGGAAGTTTTCACGATGAACGATAATTTTCTAAACGGAGTTCCGAGCAACGATTCTTATACAGCAATCAACCTTTTGTTGGAAACCGTCAGAATTTCCATAAAAAGAAATTTGCCGGTTTACGTCATTTTTACCATGCGTAGCGACTTTATCAGTCAATGTACCGTGTTTAAGGATTTGCCGGAATTTATTGCTTCTAGTCAGTTTTTTGTCCCTCAGTTAAAACGCTCCGAAATCCGTCAGGTCATCGTAGAAC
>JAEEXW010000421.1 GCA_016287995.1 Bacteroidales bacterium | reverse complement strand
GCGTTGCGTTGCGTTGCGTTGCGTTGCGTTGCGTTGCGTTGCGTTGCGTATCAAAGATACGATTTTTTATTGAGTTTTGCAAATTTTTCATCAGAAATTTACATTAAATTTTACTTTTGGTCGTTTTTATCTCACAGCGCAAAGAAAATAGAAAATAAATAATTTAACAAATGTTAAATATTAAACTATTGTAAAGTTTTAATTTCGTCGGGAGAAAGACCAGTTACAGCAGCGATATAATTAATATCGTCGCCGTGCTGTTTCATTGTACGGGCAATTTCGCGCATAGCGTCAGCACGACCTTGCTCAATGCCGATTTTTTCGCCCCCCTCTTTCCCCTTGAAAAAGCCTTTCTTTTCGGAATCTTCCATAGCGTTAGTTATGTCCCACTGGTCCTTATTTAATTCCGTACCAAAAAGTTTCTTGAACCCAAAATCAGTATATGGGTTGAAATATTTTGACATAATATTTTTCAGACTAAAAAGTTTCGCCGCAAAAATAATCTTTTTTTGTTAAAACAACAAAAAAATTAATTTTGCAATTTTAGGAATTTGGTTTACCTTTACAAATTGAAAAATTCAGTCATAAAAATGCATAAATTACTGATTATATTAATTTTAACTTTTTTTGTCAACGCCATAAAAGCAGAAAATGTACAAATCAGCGTTTTAACTTGCGCCGAAGGAAAAGAAATTTATTCCTCTTTCGGACACTGCGCTTTCAGAATCATTGACCAAGAAAAACACATTGACAAAGTATACAATTACGGTACTTTCAGTTATAAACAGCCGTATTTCGTCTTAAAATTCGTAAAAGGTTTCTTAAATTATTCCCTCTCAGCATATCCGTATTACTATTTTGAAAAAGAATACACCCGCGACGGCAGAAAGGTAAAAGAACAGGTCTTAAACCTCAACGAAGACGAAAAACGCGCTCTTTACGATTTTTTGGAATGGAACGCGTTGGAAGAAAACCGTTATTACAAATACAATTTTTTGGAAGACAACTGCTCCACAAAAATCCGCGACATACTAAAAAAAGTGTGCAAAGAAAATATCGTTTTTCCGGAAGAAACATACGATTTTTCGTTAAGAGACCAAATCAACGTCAGAATCAAGGAAATGCCGTGGTTTAGACTCGGAGTCTCGCTTTTGATGGGTCTGCCCGTTGACAAAAAAGCCGATTCGTATACAATACAGTTTTTGCCTGATTACATATATCTTATTCTTAATCAGACATTTATAAAACACGGCGGAGAGTTAGAAAAAATCGTTTCAAATGAAAACATCTTAATTGATGTAAAACATCCTGTCAACAAAACCGATTTTACGACTTATTGTTCGCCGCTGTTGGTATTTTCTTTGGTTTTTGCAATTTTGGCTGTCGTAACTTTTTACGAAGTCAAAAACGGCAAATATAACGCTTTGATTGACAGAATTTTGCTTATCATAGTCGGACTTTTCGGCATTTTGTTTTTTGTAATGTGGTTTTTGACCGAACACACGGTTACGGCATGGAATCTCAACATTCTTTGGGCAATTCCGCTGCATATAGTTGCGGCGTTCAAAGTAAAGAAAAAAGATAAGTTTTGGAACGGATATTTCAAAGTAACCGCTTGTATTACAGCAATAATGCTCGTATTCGGTTGGGCAATACCACAACAATACGACCCTGCTTTTTATCCGATAATCGCAACAATTCTGTTAAGACTTGTACGCATAGCATTTTGTAAAAAATAATTTTCAATAAACAGAAAAACATGAAAAAAATTTTAGTCATATTTTTATCGTTAACGGCGTTTTTTTCAACAAAAGCGCAAGAAACTTTGGTTGTAAATCCAGAGTTCAGTATAAATACCGATTTTGAGTTCAACGCCGAATGGCATTATCTTACCTCGGATTTGTACCTTTTTAATGCGACAAAATTTCAAAGTCTTTTGAACGACCTCTATCCCGTGCCGCCTAAAAAGAAACGCGCAGGATATGACGCACCGCAAAACATTCTTATCACCGCCCGCATTGACGGCACTACACCCGAAAATCTCTGTTATCCGATTTACAGTTTCAACATAAAAACCTCTGACAACGGTTTAACAACCTACACCTCAGAAAATTACGAAGCCATAAGAATTGTTGACAATCTTCCTTTATCGTCGGTAAAAAACAAAACCGTAGATTGCAAAATAGACCTCGAAGTAATAACGGAAGAGTCTAAAAACAGAATTTTTGACTTTGTGGCATCACAGTTGAAATCCGTATCTTCGTGGACAACAGCACCGCTAACGGCAGCCCAAACTTTTATCGGAGAGATGAGCAACCTGTTAACCGCCAAAACCTCCGGCAAGGAATACAAGTTTAGTTCTACGATAAGGCTTTATGACGGCGAAGATTTCAACAAAAGAATTTCGTCGATAAGCGTTTTTAGTTTTATCCCCGCGCATATTTCAAGGGCGGCAATCGACTCTTCGAATATTTCAAAATTTATGCATTCTTTCGACAATCCAAAAATCGACAAAAACAAACTTACGCAACTCATAAAATATTACGGTTATCCTTTCATCGTGATTGTCAACTACAAATCAAAATACATAACCGAACCCGTAATCGGCGACGAAACCGATGCGGAAAGCGTTGAGGCAAGGCTCAGAAAGGTAAAACGTCAATACGAAACAGGGCTTTTAAGTCAGGAACTTTACGCTCACGAACTCAAATTAATTGAATATTTAAAAGCCTTTGTGGCGTTGAAACAAGGTATCGATCTCTATAAACTTAACAGCAAAAACCGCATAAACGATAATTTCGGACATTTGTTTTTAAGGGTTTTCAATGATTACAGAGACTTAAAAACGATTTACAATCTGCGTTTTAAGGAGTTTTCCAAAGACGAAATTTTCAAAAACGAGTTTTCAAACACTTACAAAACGATAATGACCAAC
>JAEEXW010000420.1 GCA_016287995.1 Bacteroidales bacterium | reverse complement strand
CAAGATTTCAGAGTATTCAAAAGTAACCTGCAAACGTGATTTTTTCATAACCGATAATGACGGGAAAAAGATTGCTGATGTCTCCTCTGAATGGCTTATTATCAATACGTTAACGCGACGTCCGGTGTTTTTGTACGAGGCGTTTCCTGAGGTTGGAGACCTCGTTTTTGAAAAAGAAAACCAAGTGGAAAAATATAGGCATTTGCGGTTTAATTTTTTAGAAAATGCCCGGCGTTTGAAATATCGCGTTATGTATTCTGATATTGACATCAACGCACATTTATATAGTATGCGTTATTTGGAAATGTCTCTCAATATGCTCGGCGAGGAGTTTTTTAAGAGCGGAAGAATACTTTCTGCGGATTTGAATTTTCTTTCGGAAGTGCTTTGTAATCAAGAAGTTGAACTTGTTATGCAAAGTCCTTCGTTGGAAATTCGTCAGATAGAAATGAGAAGGGAAGAAAAGCCGGTTTTCAGGGTAGAATTCCGTGTATTATCGGCGTGATTTTTGCATGAAATCTTGTTTAAAATATTTATTTATAAAAACGTTAACAATTAAGAAAAAATGGACAAAGTTGTTCAGGAATTTACTGAAAAAGTAAGTTCTTCGGTTTACAAAGGTACGTTTGTAAAACTTGTTCTTGGTAAAAGAGTGCTTGACAATCAGGAACTTAACAAAATTGTTGTCAGGTACGTGAAATTGCAAGAAAAACCTAATTTGCAGTTTGTTTACAAATACGTCCGTCAAGACGTTACAAAAAATTTCAGCGTTGAGGACGGTGTCCGTCAGTTGGAAACCATCATCGGAAACAATTTTTTGAGCGTGGTTCTTTTTACCACCAAAGAGGATTGGGAATTAAAGTACAACAACAAGCACGTTCCGAAAATTTACAAGCAGAAACCCTCCTTTACCGAGGCTGCTGACGGTCAACATGACCAAGTCAAAAAACGCCTTATCGAAACCAAAGACAACGTTTATCTGAAATCTTTGGGCATTACCGACCAAAAAGGCGAAGTGATTCCGAGCATGAACGCCAAATTTAGACAAGTAGAAAAATTTGTCGAAATTATTGATTCTCTTGCCGGAAGCCTTAAAGATATACCTCTTGTAAAAATTGCCGATATGGGCTGCGGAAAGGGTTACTTGACTTTTGCCGTTTATGATTATCTTACCAACAATCTTGATATGCATGTTGATATGCAAGGCGTTGAAACTCAGGATAGTCTTGTAAAATTTTGCAACAATACAGCTCAAAAGGCACTCTTTGGCGGCTTAAAGTTTTGTTGCAGCAACATCAACGATTTTAAGGCGGAAAAACTTGACATGCTGATTGCGCTTCACGCCTGCGACACGGCTACTGACGACGCAATTTATATGGGCTTGAAATCAGAGGCAAAGGTTATCATCGTGGCTCCCTGTTGCCACAGACAAATCCGCAACCAGATGAAAATCACCGAAAACAACGTACTTTTCCCCGCTTTGAAATACGGTATTCTGCTTGAACGTCAGGCTGAGTTGATTACCGATTCCCTGCGTGCTTTAATCCTCACAAAACACGGTTACAAAACCAAGGTTTTTGAGTTTGTGGAATACGACAACACGTCAAAAAACCTGATTATCACCGCTGAAAAAGGGGAGGAGTTGCCCAAAGAGGAGCAGGACAAAATTCAGGCGCAAATCAACGCCATCAAAAACAAGTTCGGCATCAAATACCATTATTTGGAAAAACTTATTGAAAACCCGATAGACCAAAGTTGGCGTATTCTTAACGCCCAGTGTTACAAGGCTGACTAAGTTTTGTATTTCCCGTTCCAAAGTTTTTGGATAGTATCCTTGGCTTTTTGTTCAGCGGGATTGTCTTGCGGAAAATAGAATGTAGTGCCGGAGATATTCTCCGGCATAAATTCTTGTTCCACAAAATGCCCTTTGTAATCGTGTGCGTATTTGTACTCGTTGCCGTAGCCGAGTTGCTCCATGAGTTTTGTCGGAGCGTTTCTAAGGTGAAGCGGCACGGGCAAATCGCCGGTTTTCTGGGCAAATTCCATCGCAGAATTTATGGCGTTGTATGCAGAATTCGATTTCGGCGAGTTAGCCAGATAAATTACACATTCGGCGAGCATTATTCTTGATTCGGGATAGCCGACCGTGTTGACAGCCTGAAAGCAGGCGTTTGCCAAAAGCATGGCGTTAGGGTTTGCGAGTCCGATGTCTTCCGAGGCACTGATAACAAGCCGCCGCGCAATAAATTTCAAATCTTCGCCTCCGTTCAACATTCTTGCCAAATAATATATTGCCGCGTTTGCATCGCTTCCGCGTATGGATTTTATGAAGGCGGAAATGATGTCGTAGTGCATGTCGCCTTTTTTGTCGTAAATGGCGGTGTTTTTTTGAAGGCGTTTTGCAACCGTTTCGTCGTTGATGACAACAGTGCCGGAGGTTTCGGCGTTGATGATTATTTCCAAAACGTTAAGCAGTTTTCTTGCGTCGCCGCCGCTCTGACGGAAAAGCGCGGTTGTCTCTTCAACTTTTATGTCCATGTTTTTTAAGACTTCGTCTTCGGTTAAGGCGCGGTTTAGAAGTACTTCTAAATCAGACTTTTCGAGCGGTTTTAAGACGTAGACTTCGCAGCGTGAAAGTAAAGGAGAATTGACTTCAAATGACGGATTTTCTGTTGTTGCGCCGATAAGCGTTACAACGCCCTGTTCCACTGCACCAAGAAGCGAATCCTGTTGCGTTTTGTTGAAACGGTGGATTTCGTCAATGAACAGAATAGGGGAGACGGGGCTGAAAAGGCTCTGGTGCTTGGCGTTGTCCAAGACTTCGCGCACCTCTTTTACTCCGCTTGAAATCGCGCTCAAAGAAAACATCGGACGTTTTGAGGCTTTTGAAATGATTTTTGCGAGGGTTGTTTTGCCTACGCCCGGAGGACCCCAAAGTATTAT
>JAEEXW010000419.1 GCA_016287995.1 Bacteroidales bacterium | reverse complement strand
CAAGACTGCGAGGTCTCTTCGGCGTATTTTACAAAGTCAAAACCGCTTGCGTAACCCGCTTTCTTTAAAGCGTGGTTTATAAACGAGTTGGACTTTGAGCCCTCAAACGGACTCTCCGGAATATAATCCGTAAAGATTTTATCGTTTTTGTTGCCCAAGGCGTAGAGTTGAAATTCAGGTTTTGAGCCGTATTTTTCAGCCTCCTGTCTTATCCACGAAAACGCTTCGCGGGTTTTGCCGATTGTTTTTGAGATTTCGTCAGTTTTCCAAGGCGAATTTTTTTCACTGACAAACAAAAGCAGAACGTAGGTTTTTCCTTTCAGCCTTTTTGCGCTGCCGAAATTTCTGTAATCTTTTTCGGGGTCTATGCCCTGAAATGTCAGCGCACAGATTAAGGTGAAAAGAAAGACGGTTTTCATAATTTGTCCGCTAAGAAATTATCCGCCGAAAGTCCTATGAGGAGATTGTCGTCGGTTTGTTCGCAGGTTTCCAAGCCTAACTTTTTGGGTTTTCTCCAACGTTTAAGGGCTTTTATGATTTCTATTTTTTGAATGTCAAACGGCTTGGAATTGATTTCGAGCAAGAGGTTTAAGAAGCGTTTTATCGTAAAAATTTCCGGCTCCGTTCTGCCTTCCTTGTAGCCGAATTGGTCGGGCATTCCGTCAGAAAACAAATAAACCATATCGCCTTTTTCCAACTTGACAACGTGATTGGTGAAATGCTCTTTTTCTGCCAAAAAAACACCGATTGGCATATTGTCGCCTTTTGTGCGCTGTACTTCGCCGCCGCGTATGATAACAAGCGGACGATTTGCGCCGGCAAATTGCATTTCTGCGGTTTTAATGTCTACTATTATCAGCGCGAGGTCTATTGCATCGCGGTTGTCGTTTTCGTAGTCGCTTTGGTTGAGAGTGTTTTTCAGCATGGCTTTCATTCTGTCCAAAATATCGGAGGCTGAGGACTTGTTTTTGTCAAGATGTCTTGTAACATATTCCAAACACGAAATTCCGAGCATACTCAAAAGTGCGCCGGGTACGCCGTGTCCAGTGCAGTCGCCGGCGGCAAACACTTTATAATTAGCCGTATGAGAACACCAATAAAAATCTCCTGAAACAATATCTTTGGGGCTGTAAATCAGCAAGTTTTCGCCAAAAACTTTTTTCAACTCCTCCTCAGAGGGAAGCGCGGCATATTGTATGCGGCTTGCATAATTGATGCTTGAAGTAAGTTCTTGGTTGTAGTTTCTGATAATTTCGCTTTGTTTGCTGATTTCTTCGTTTTGCTGGCGGATTTCCTCGTTTTGAGAATTGATTTCTTCGTTTTTAGCAATAAGATTAGCGTTTTGAAGTTCAATTTCTTTCTTTTGTGTCGAGATTATCTTATTGGCTTTTTTGTAGCGGCTGCGGCTATAAGAGATTATTATTAAGATAGTTATAATGAAAGCAGTAATGATTGTCGCAATCATTATCACGCTTTTTGTCCTACCCTCTAATTCCATTTTTTTAGCGTAGGCTTTGTTTCTTTCATTTTCCATCTGACCGCGACCGAGTTTTAGCGAACTTATCAAACTGTTTCTGTAATAAGAGTTTGTTTCTTGAAAAATCACTGCCTGTTTTTGACATTCAAGTGCCTTCGCATAATTTTTTTTTGCTTCATATATCAGCGAATATGCAGTCATTGCCGTTTCTTTGTGATAAAAAGCGGCGGTATCTTGTACGGCGAAAACGGAATCAGTAAGTTTTTCGGCCGTTTTTATGTCGCCGTCAGCGATTAACATTTTGATTTTCATTGTGAAAAATCTCGTGTAATCTTCCATATCGTTGCTTTGGGCGATTATATTTATGGCATCGTCAAAAATATAACGGCAACTGTCGGTGTAGGCTTTGTATAAAGCGTGATTGTCTTTATTTTTTTCGGCAAGATAGTAATACGTCTCGCAAAGACCTGTTTTCAACAACTCGTCGCAATCCGTTTCAGAAAGTTTTACCGGAATGTTTTTTGCTATGTTGAAGTTTTCGTAAGCCGTTTGCAGATAGTTGTAATTACGGTTCGCGGGGGTTATTCTGTAAAGCCTCAGGGCTATTTCTCCTAAATAGATGTAATCAATTTTTAGTCCGCGTTTATCACCTAAACTACTGTCTATTTTTATACAATAGTCGTGTAAGTACGCTTTTGCCGAATCAAAGATATTGTTTTCGTAACTGGATCTTGTCCAACTTCTGAAAACCATAGCGATACTTTTCTCATCACCCATTTTTTTGTGATATATCAGACTTGAATAATAATTTTTGTCAGAAATAGAAACGTTGTTCATTCTTGCCGAAACCAATCCCCAATAATAGTAACAGCGTGCTAACTGTTTTGCCGAGCCGATAGTGTCAGCCCAAAAATTTGCTTCTTTGACATTATCGAACGCCTCGTGGATTTTTCCCATTCTGATGTTTTGTCTTAAAAGCAGCATCAAAGAGTCAATTTTTTTGATATAAACGGTTGTGTCTTCGTCATTGCCGATTTTTTTGTCGGTATAATACATCATGCGTTCAAGGGCACTCGTGTTGGAATTGTCCGACTGCCGTCCCTTGAAACAACTTTCAGTTATTATACAAACTATGAATATTATGATTATAGAAAACTTTACTCTCATTTTAGTTATATTTTTTTGCAAATATATACAAAAAAATATATAAACGAAAGATTTTATGATTTTTTTATAAAAAAATGGCGGACTTATAAGCCCGCCATTATGAAAAAATTATTTAACGCTTACTTTCTTGGTTGAAAGTCCTGTTTTAACGATGTAAATTCCGCCTTTACTTAGTTGAATTTCCATTCTGTTAGAATCAGGAGCAACTTTTTTAACAACCCTTCCCGTTAAGTCGATGATAACAATTTCGTTTACAGCATTTTCAACGAAGATTGTTTTTTCAAACGACCAGATTTTTACGCTTGAAAGCGTGA
>JAEEXW010000418.1 GCA_016287995.1 Bacteroidales bacterium | reverse complement strand
TCAAGATTTGGTAATTTTTGTTTTGACCGCTCTGCAATTCTTCAACATATTCCTTAGAAGCCTCTTCAAGCGGGGTGTCGTCTTCTTGTTGAACATCGCCACCATAAACCACGATATGGTCATTTTCAGTTTTTTCTTCATTATTTCCGAACTTTGCGTCCAATCTTTTTTGAAGAAGCCTATTTTTTACTTCAATCGGATCTATAATAATCCTTTGGTCGTTGTAAATATTGGTGTAAGCCATATTGAACTCACCGTCGTATGTTTTCTGAACCAACGATATTGTATCTCTGAAATTATGTCTCAACAATGGATCAATACTTTCAGGATACGTTGCATTGATGATAGAGGTGAAAATGGCTTTCAGTTTAGTCGCGTTTTCGGTATGTTCCTTATGAAGTGTTCTCAACTCCTTGTCGTTTTTCACGAATTTGAAGTTTCTTAGCACGAGCATATCCTTTGTTATCAGATATTTTACCTGCGAAGAGGTGGAGTTCATGTCTTTCGCAAATGTTATAAGTTCGTTGCTGCGGTTGACCTCCTCAATCGCATTGTACTGGTAAATGCCTAATACAAAGAATATTGCAGTTACAACAAAGAAGCCGAGAAGCAACTTGCTGCGTATACTTAAATTATTAATTAAATCTCTCATGTCAAAATCCGATTTTCAAGCCGTTAAAATTAAAAAAGTTTTTTGTTTTTCCCAAAAAAAATTATATTAATTTTTAAACATCAAACAACGTACCGATTTTTTGTTTTTTTATAACGATTTTTAAAAAACTGCCTTTGCCACTTCCCTGACGTTTTCCGTTCTGCCAACGCTGAAATAATGCACCGCCGGACAGCCGTGTTTTATCAGTTCTTTTGACTGCCAGATAGTCCATTCAATACCGATTTGATAAATATCTTTGTCGTCTTTTGCCTTTAAACACTCCGAGACCAAATCCGAAGGCAAATCAATATTAAAAACTTGCGGAATCGTTTGAATATCACGTAGTTTACCAATAGGTTTTATTGCCGGAACTATCGGAACAAGAATACCACTTTCACGACAACGTTTTTCCCATGCAAAAAATTTCTCATTATCAAAAAACATTTGAGTTACAATGTATTCTGCACCGGCATCTACTTTTTGCTTTAAGTATTTCATATCAAAATCCATGTTAGGTGATTCGATATGTTTTTCGGGATAACCGGCAACTGCAACTGAAAAATTCATACAATCGTTGTTTTTCAAAGTGTGGTCAAGATAAATGCCTTTGTTTAAATCGGTTATCTGCTTAACGAGTGAGTCAGTGTGCGCATGTCCGTCTTTTTCGGCGACAAAATAGCGGCTGCCTTTCGGAGCATCGCCCCTTAACGCCAAAATATTTTCAATCCCCAAAAAATTCAAATCGATAAGGATATTTTCGATGTCCTGTTTTGACATTCCGCCGCAGATAAGGTGCGGAACGGTTTCAGTATCGGGGTAGCGTTTTTTGATAGCCGCCGCAAGTGCAACCGTTCCGGGGTGCTTTCTTACAACAGATTTTGTGATTCTGCCGTCTTTGTCTTCCGAATAAACGACTTCGTCCTGATGGTATGTTATATTGATATTCAGAGGATTAAACTCAACCAAGAGGTCAAGTTTTTCGTAAAGTTTTCCGATATTGTTGCCTTTTAAGGGCGGAACAATTTCAAACGAAAAAAGAGTTTTGTCCGTACTTTTTAATTTGTCTGCTATTTTCATATTTTTTTTATTGATAAACCAACAGACAAAGGTGCAACATTTTTTTTATTTAATCAAATTTTTTTATAAATTAACTTCAAACTTTGAAAAGAAAATTTGTATTTTTGCAGCAAAAATAATAAATGTGTTATACATATTACTCTTTATCTTAGGATTAATCATAGGCTCAGTTATAACTTTCAGAAAATCAGCCTCTAAGGTTGATTATTTGATGGATTCTTTGGAAGCAGGGGAAATGAATTTCCGTTTCAAAGAAACAAATGCACTTAACCGCGCATTAAACCGCCTTAGAAAAATCCTTGAAAAATTCCGTCAGGAAAACGAAACCGAATCTTGGTCAAAGTTGATTCGTGTTTTAACACACGAAATTATGAACACGATAACGCCTGTTGCCGCTTTGAGCGAAGCACTTGCAAATGATGATTCGCTTGACACAAAAGCCGGATTGGAAACTATTGCCGCCTCGTCAAAAGACTTGATAAAGTTTATAGATTCTTACCGCAGCCTTTCAAAAATTTCAAAACCGGCAAAACGTCCTATTGTTGTGTCAGACATGATTAGAAAAGTGGTTGCCCTAAACGAAAAATTTTTAGAAGCCTCAAACGTAAAATGCTATGCAAAAGGTCTCTACAATGATATTACGATTTTTGCAGATGAAGGTCAGATTTCGCAAATTCTTATAAACCTGATAAAAAATGCTGTTCAGGCACAGTCAAAAAACATTGAAATTTCGGTTTCAACAAACAAAAATGGTCAAGTTTCGATTATTGTCAGCGATGACGGTATGCCAATAAGCCATGAAAACAAAGAACAAATTTTTGTACCGTTTTACACAACCAAATCAGGCGGCTCTGGTATCGGATTAAGTCTTTCGCGACAGATAATGCGGCTTCATAACGGAACAATAGACCTTCTTCAAAGCGACAACGAAAAAACTGCATTTGTCATAATGTTTTCGTAAAAAATGTGCTCTTTTAAAAAAAATACTAAATTTGCAACTAATTTTTTAATCTCTAATATTTTATGAAAAACAAAATTAAATTTTTAGCCATCAGCGGACTTGCGCTCTGTGCGGCGT
This sequence comes from Bacteroidales bacterium, assembly GCA_016287995.1. Taxonomy (GTDB): domain Bacteria; phylum Bacteroidota; class Bacteroidia; order Bacteroidales; family UBA3824; genus UBA3824. The sequence continues at coordinate 152 of JAEEXW010000418.1, read as the reverse complement.
GCACTCAGGAAGTAAAATTTGAGGCTCCTGAAACTGTCCTCTCAACTATCGGCAACCCTTATCTCCCGCTTTGGGAACATATTCCAGACGGCGAACCTTACGTTTTTGACGACCCTGACAATCCGGGACAAAAACGCGTTTACATTTACGGG
>JAEEXW010000417.1 GCA_016287995.1 Bacteroidales bacterium | reverse complement strand
AATATGACCGGCGTGCAACGCTCCCATTGTTGCAACAAAACCGATTTTTTTGTTTTGGGATTTCAAAGCCGCCAATTTCTTTTTCAGCGGAGTAATTTCGTAAAATATTTCCATAACGTTTAATATTTATAACAAATCGCTGCAAATATATAACAAAAATATCTGAAAAAAAAATCCCGACCTCATTGGTCAGGATTTTTAAGATTTTTTAGTAGCGGGGACAGGACTCGAACCTGTGACCTTTGGGTTATGAGCCCAACGAGCTACCAACTGCTCCACCCCGCAGTATCATTCGTTTCACGCTGCAAAAGTAGAAACATTTTTATTAACCGCCAAATTTTTTTCGCTATTTTTTTATTGTTTATTAAAAAGTTAACATAGAACCTTATTTTTTAAGTTATTGTATATTTTTTAGACAAAAATAGCATAATTTGTTTAATAATGTTAACTTTGCGCCGGAAAAATCAACTTGATATGGTCTATTTTAAACACAACACAAAAAGGAAAAAGCCTTCAATAATCAAATATGCTTTGTATGCTGCGGTTTTGGTGGCTTTGTTGTTTTTCTTTATCCCCAAATATTTGATTTATAAGGCCGGGAAAATTTTCAACGGAGAAATTCCCCAAGGCACAACAATATCCGAAATCCCGCCGTCAAAACAGATGATGACCGCTTATAATTATCTTCAAGTTGCAAAATTTTTTCCAAGCGGCGAAGAAGACGGCTTAAAGGGTCAAAAATTCATCTTGGACTATTATTATCCGCTTTTCAAAAAAGATTATGAAAAAATGAAATTTTTATGTGTTGACAATGCCATAACTTTTTTAAACGGCGTTGACAGCATTAGCAAAGATTCCGTTAACATTATGGCTCTTAGAGATTACTGGAAAAAACACCCCGATAATCAAGCAATAAAAGAGTTTAAAGAAACATGGGGCATTTACCACAAAAATTTTTCAAAAGAGTTGAAAGATTATTACAGATTTTAATACAAAATACAGATAGGAAATGAAAAAATCATTATTAATTTTGGCGCTTTCGGCTACGGTTTTTGCCGCAAACGCCCAAACCGACGAAGTAGCAAAAGAGGTTGCCGGTCTTGCAAAAGATTCTAAAAAAAAGGTTGAAGTAGACAGTGCTTCCAATTGGAAAATTTCGGGAATGTTGTCCTTAACAGCAGCACATACAGGCCTAAAAAACTGGTCTGCCGGCGGAGACAGACAGTTGGGCTTTAACGCACTGGCCAACCTCAACGCCAATTATGCAAAAGACAAACACTCATGGCAAAACGCAGTTATGGCACAATACGGTACAGTAAAACTTTTTGACCAACTCCCGGATGAGTTCAGAAAAACCGATGACAAATTGCAGTTTTCTTCCAAATACGGTTACGCTTTCAGCAAAAAGTTTTATTATTCGGCAATTTTTGACTACAAGAGTCAATTTGCCAACGGTTACGTATATTCCAAACAGAAAGACGACAACGGAGAAGAATTTATCCAAAAAGACAAAACCTCGCGCTGGTGGTCGCCGCTTTACTTAACGTATGCAATCGGTATTGACTATCAGCCGAACGAAAACTTTACGTTTTATCTCTCTCCGCTTTGCGGCAAAACAACAATCGTAACATGCGACGACGTTTTTGAATATTTCGGCGAAAAAGGTGCGTATGGTGTTGAACCGGGTTCTCATTCACGTACTGAGGTTGGTTGGTACTTCAAAGCCAACGCTCTATATTCAATCGCAAAAAACATAACCTTCAACTCAAATCTTACGCTCTTCCAAAACTACAAAGACGGCGGACCTTTTGAGGAAGTGGATATAGATTGGAACGTTATCATAACGCTTCAAATCAACAAATGGTTGGCATTCAACATCTCAACAGAACTTATTTACGACGAGGACATCGAAATCGAAGTTGACAAAGTTCCTTACAATTCAAAAGTGCAGTTCAAGGACGTTATCGGTGCCGGTCTAACATTCAAATTCTAAACAAAAAACGTAAATTATGCAAACAGTTTTAAGCGGTATCAGACCGACAGGCGATCTTCATCTCGGAAACTATTTCGGAGCGTTAAGAAATTTCGTCAAAATGCAGGACGATTACAACTGCTTTTTCTTTGTGGCTGACTACCACTCACTTACAACGCACCCGCATCCGGCTGACATTCAGCAAAACGTAAGAAAAATCCTCAGTCAGTATATCGCAGCAGGACTTGACATCGACAAATCTGCGCTTTACGTCCAAAGCGATCTCGTAGAAACGGCTGAGTTTTATATGCTTATGAACATGAACGCCTACATCGGCGAACTCGAAAGGGTTGTATCTTTCAAGGACAAGGCGCGTCAAAACCCCGACAATGTAAATGCGGGACTTTTGACATACGCCGTATTGATGGCGTGCGACATTCTTATTCAGAAAGCGGACTTTGTTCCGGTCGGAAAAGATCAGGAGCAGCATCTTGAAATGACTTGTAAGTTTGCAAGACGTTTCAACAATATCTACGGCGTGGAATATTTCAAAGAGCCGAAAGCCTTTTCTTTCGGTGACAAACTCGTGAAAGTTCCGGGTCTTGACGGCTCCGGCAAAATGGGCAAAAGCGAGGGCAACGGCATTTACCTCATAGATTCCGACAAGGACATCAAGAAAAAAGTAATGAAAGCCGTTACCGATGCAGGTCCGACAACGCCGAACTCCGAAAAGCCTGAGGTTATCCAAAACCTTTTCACGCTTATGGAACTTGTTTCGGACAAATCCACGATAGAGCATTTCGAAAACGCATGGAACGACTGCTCAATCCGTTACGGCGACAAGAAAAAACAGTTGGCGGAAGACATTATAAAAGTTGTAACGCCGATTCGCGAAAAAATCAACGACATCTACAACGACACCGAATATCTTGACAAAGTAGCAAGAATCGGCGCGGAAAAAGCAAGGGTTCAAGCCCAGAAAACCATCCG
>JAEEXW010000416.1 GCA_016287995.1 Bacteroidales bacterium | reverse complement strand
TGAGCCTCTTTTATCTTGTCAATATCGAGCATAACCTTGCGCGTAATTTTTTCAGCGGAAAAAGTTTTTTCGGCATTACCGGTAATTTCTTTTGAAATATCCGTTATTGACTGAACTATATTATCTGTGCTTTCTGCTTGATAATTAGCGTTTTCCGCAATTTTTTGCGTTGTACCAAGAATCTGCGAACTCAAATCCTGCATTTGATTGGCTCCGTCATAAATTTTCGTTAAAACGCTTTTAAGGTTTTCGGCAACGGTGTAAGTGGATTTTAAAATGCCGGTCGCTTTTTCAGTTTCGGCTTTACCAGCACCCGTCATGTCGCCTTCCGCAATTTTGTCAACAAGAATTTTTACATCTTTCGGTTCGCCGCCTACATCGTTGATTATGCGGGTCAAAAGACGGTTTGAAGCAATAATCAGCGCAGCAATTATCACGATTATCGCTAAGGCTATCGGTATCACAAACTTCGGCAATGCCGCAAACTTGTCTGACAAAGGATAAAGAAACTGAATATACGAATACACGTTTTCGTCATAAAGGTAAAACATTTCATACTCTGTTTCCTTATAAGTAAAAACTGCTTTGTGTATTTCTCCGTCTTTGTGGCGTTTCATCTCTTGATAAACGTCCTCTGGCATTTTAGACCAGTCTCCTTTCTTATCTTCGGGAACAACAAAACAGAAATTAGGGTCTTTCGACCAAATAGAAAAACCGTTAGCGAGAAAATTTTTAGAGCCAAACGCGCTGTTTGAAGACTTAACCTTGTTTTCTTCCTGACCCGAAAAATACATTCCTTTCAACTGATTATCAATTATTATGGCTTTGTAAGTCCCTATAAACGGCGTTTGGGAGATAAATGTTCTATCATAAAAAATCTTACCGCTTTCCACCTGCTCTTTCACCCTTGGGTCTTCAAGTTTTGAACCAGTGATATAGTTTCCATTATTTTTGATTGAAGTAGCAATTATAACATATTCGCTGCCGACTTTTTGGTATACCGCTAATTGATTTTTGGGCGCGGCAGCAACTATTTTTTCGATTAAAGCGTTGTCAGAGTTTAAATTTTCACCGTTAACAGTCCAAAGTTCGGAAGCCTGTCCGTTGGGAAATGTAAAGTTTTCGCCGGTAAAAACGATTCCGCCATGTGAGTTCAGAAATATTTCTGTTGAAGCAATTAATTGTTTGTTTCTTTCGTCGCAACCTGCGTTATGAGTGTCAAGTTTATCGGTAGAGCCTTTGAGGTCTGATTTTACGTTTTGTTCTATACTTGCACCAAGTTGCTGACGGATGATTATACTGAACGAAATAACCATAATAAGAATCGCTACGACTCCAAAAGTTATCAGAATCGTATTCATTTTTTGTTTCGCGCTGACTTTTTTGCCGTATGTAGCCATAATATTTTGGTTTTTAAGAAAACGTACAAAAATAATAAAAAAAAATACGATACAAAATCTTTTAATTTTTTTTTGCAAACTTCTAAAAAAAGTATGTTTGAGAAAAAAAAGTAAAAAAAAGTTGCATTTTTCGTAGGGTTTTCTTTTTCTCGCGTGTTATATAGATGAAAAAAATAAGAATTCTCTTTAAAACCAAATAATTACTTGAATTAATTTTATTTTATATAGCAACCTTTCTATTTTAACCGTACACAATTATGAAGATGAAAAATGCCGCTTACGATAATGAAGCGGCTTTTTTATTACAAGTTTTTTCTCATTAACAAAAATATTTTGATTAATAAAAAAAATCCTAAAAAAAATTTGTGTATATGATAAGAAAAATCTATATTTGCCCGATATATTAAACATAAATGAATAACATTTTTGACATCTATGATTACAGACGGTAAAATAGACATAAAAGAATCAGATGATACCCCAATGGTATTGTTTGATGCTGCTGAAAATATATTAAAGTTTTCGGGACCGTCATTTCCTGAAAATGCGCCGGATTTTTACAATCCTATTATAGCAGAGGTTTGTAAAATAGACCCAAATAGTCCCGGTAAACTCATCATAGAATTGGATTTTTCGATATTAAGTTCTGCGTCTAACAAATTGGTTTACGAAATGTTAGTTAAACTCGAAAAACTTATGTTCTTAGGCAAAGAAATGCTCGTAAAATGGTACTATGAAGGTTTTGACGAAGATATGGAGGACGAAGGAAACGGTTATAAATCGAATTTGCAAATAAATTTTGAACTTTGCGAAAAATAGTTTACCTTTGCAACCAAAATTTGGCTCCGTAGTTTAGTTGAATAGAACGTAGGATTCCGGTTCCTAAGGTCGCGGGTTTGAGTCCCACCGGGGTCACAAGATAAAACCGGATAAGAAGTTTTTCATATCCGGTCTTATTTTTTTTATTCCGTCTTCAACGTCTTGACAGGATTTTCGTTTGCGGCTTTGAGGCTTGCTCCCGAGACAACCAACGCCGTTACAACCAACGCCATTAAAACACCAAAAACAAAAGGCCAAACATTGATTTCATAGTGATAAGTAAAACTGCTAAAATACGCACTCACAACAATAAAGGCTATCGGAACAGCAACCGCCGAACATATCGCCGTCAAAATCAAAAACTTACGATTGAACATTGCTAAAATTTCCGCAACCGTTGCACCGTTGACCTTGCGAACTCCGATTTCCTTGCGGCGGCGTTCAGTATCAAAAAGAACTATACCAAAAATTCCCATCACCGAAATAATTATAGCAATCCCCGTAAAAATTGTTACCATTGTCAAAATGCTGTTTTCGGCAGAATAACACGTGGCAACCTCTTTTTCAAACGTAATAATTTCAGGATTCATAATTTCGTAGTCGGGGTCGATGTCAGAAAGAACCTCTTGTATATAATTTATCGCCTTTTGACGGTCAACATTTTCAGCGGTGCGAATATAAAGATGCTGCAACAACTGCCACGGCTCTTTACCGTAAACATAAAACGCAAAAGGAGTTATTCCATATT
>JAEEXW010000415.1 GCA_016287995.1 Bacteroidales bacterium | reverse complement strand
GGGGTGTTTCGGGCGTAAAACTCGGCTTTATGGCAGCAAGAAGTTATTTCGGGCTTGCAAGTATTTACGAAATTGCGGATTTGGCAAAACAGCGAAAAATGCTCGTTAACGTCCATGACGAAATGCGTCCGACGGGAACGGAAATCGTCTACAAAAATATGATGACGTTTGAGGGTGTCCGAGGCAACGAATACACCGACAACTGGGCGTATCACACTATGCTTTTGCCTTTTACGCGGTGCATGACCGGTGCAACGGACTATACAATTTGTTTTCCGGGCTATCCTGCGGAGGCTAATGGTAAGGTTTCGCAAATGAAAAATACAAAATGTCATCAGATGGCTTTGTCTGTGATTTTGTTTTCGCCGTTGCAGCACATTCTTTGGTACGGAGTGCCTGTTTTGTATACAAAGAGGGAAGAAATTGCGTTTTTTAAGGATTTGCCGACGGTTTGGGACGATTTTAAGGTGATAGACGGCGACCCCGGCCGTTATTTCACAATCGCGAGAAAAAACGGTAAAAAATGGTATCTTGCCGCCGCGTGTTTTTCTATGAGAGATATCGAAATAAGTTTCGACTTTTTGGACAAAAAGAAAACGTATAAAGCCGTTTTTTATGAAGATGGCGTTAACGGGTCGGTTAAAGTTACGGAAAAAGCACTTTTGAGTACTGACATTTTGAGTTTCTCACTTAAACCTTCTGGTGGTATGACTGCTGTTATTGAAGAAATTTAAGAATAAAAAAAATGCCGGAATGTTTTCACAACATACCGACATTCAAGAGTATTATGAAATATAATTTTTTTTAGAAATTACCATAATCCCAATCACCTGTATTACGTCCCATGTAAGACCTTACGCATCTGAAACCGATGTAACATTTTGAGGTATCCTGATATTCGTAAGTACGGGTTGCAACTTGAAGATAATATCCTACGTCTTTCCAAGAGCCGCCGCGAACAACTTTTCTTTTCAATACTGGTGGGTCGTCAGCCAAAGCGTTGTAACTATAATCGGGGTTCAAGTCGTGTGTGTAACTATAAGCCGATTCGTCGAATGCGTTTGAAGTCCATTCTGCAACGTTACCTGCCATGTCGTAAAGACCATACTCGTTAGGAGCGTATGTTGCAACTTCGATTGTTCTTGCTGCACCGTCGTCTGCATAACGTCCGCGCAAAGGTTTGAAGTTAGCAATGAAACAGCCTGAATTGTTTCTGGTGTAAGGACCGCCCCAAGGATACATTGAGAGTGCCAAACCGCCGCGTGCTGCATATTCCCATTCAGCCTCGGTAGGCAGACGGTAGTTGTCCATAGGATACTGTCCGTTATGAATGAGGTAGTTGTTCAAAAGGTCGGTTCTCCAAATGCAGAATGCCGTAGCCTGTTTCCAATTGACACCTACAACGGGGTATTCGTCAAATGCAACGTGCCAGAAATACTTTCTTGCCATAGGCTCGTTGTAAGAATAGGTGTAATCGCTCATCCAACAGAGTGTGTCGGGGTATACGTTGATTCTTCCTTGCATAATGAAAGAACGTCTGTCCTGAATCGGAACTACGTTGCCTTTTGCGTCAATTACCGTTCCGTCGTATTTACCGCCGGTAAAGTCTTCGTTGAAGTTGTAACGGTTTTGTTTCAAAGCCGCCTGACGGAGGTCAACCCAATAGTAATCGTAAATCAATTTTCTTGTGTCAATTTCCTGCAATTTGTTGAAACGCTCCTCTTTGATAAGGAACAAGTCTTTTGTTGCATCCGAAATAGCCTGACGCTCTTCGCCTTTACCAGATTTGTCCCAAACTTTGTCTCTGTTTTCCCAGTTGAGCCAGCAGGTTTTTGGGTCAGACTGAACCTCGGCCTCGGCAGGGTCAAGCTTTTCCTCGTCAACGGTAATCTTAAACATATTTCCCTTTGCATCATCGCCTGCACCTGCAATAAGACAAAGACGCATTGCGATTGAATCCCTCACCCACTCTACAAACTGACGGTACTCGTTGTTGGTGATTTCGGTGTCGTCCATCCAGAAAGGATCGACCGTAACCGTCTTAGACTGCGCCGTCATCGAGAAGGGAACGTCCTGGTCGTTGGGACCCATATTAAAACTGCCCTGTGGTACGAATACCATTCCATACGGGTCTGTCTCGGCATAGTTTGTAGGGCGGTTGCCCGCACCGACAAGTTCGCCGTTGCCTCCCTTTTTACATGCACCGAGGAGCAGTAATCCCGATGCAGCCGTTAAAATCATAATCTTTTTCATAATACTCTTATATTTTCCGAATTGTTTTTAATCATTTGCCATCCACATTACAGGAACCTTACGCTTCTTACTTTCTGCGCGGGCTTGCTGCGCTCCGGCATGAAACTGTAGCCCATCACGAACTCCAAGGATCCTGAATTGGTCTTGCGAAGCTTGGAGACTCCCAACTCGTAGGCAAGTCCTACTTTGATGTCGTTCATCACCGTGAGCCCCGCGAGGAGCGTTATTGCATCTCCGTTTCTATAAGTAACGCCGCCCCATATCTTTTTATTGTATAAAAGATTAATATTTATGTCGGCTTGCAATGTTTTTCCGTCCGACATCAATATTATTGAGGGTGTCAAATCAAATAACGTGTTTGGCAAATTAATATTGTACGAACCTACAAAATAATAATGCCTTGCGAGATAAGTCTCGCCGTCTTCTGAGAAGTCGAGTTTGGGCTCGGCTACGTGTGTGGACGAAAAACCGAGCGTCAGACCCTTCACATTATAATATATGCCCGCGCCCAGGTCGAAGATCATTTTGCGCACTTTGCCCTCAAAGATGGCTTCGTGCTGGTCGGGAAACTGCCAGTCGCCCTCGATGTTCTTATTGAAGATTCCCGCGTCGATGCCGATTGACAATACGCCCGTACCAGCCTGAATGTGGTGGGCGTAGGCGAGTTTGGCGTTGAAATTCTTCTCAAAGCCGATGTTGTCGCTCGTAATCGTCATACCTACC
>JAEEXW010000414.1 GCA_016287995.1 Bacteroidales bacterium | reverse complement strand
TAAGGAGAGGTATTACCAACAACTTGTCGAGAGAAGTGCTCTTAGAGGCTTTCAAGCAGATTCTGTATGAAACCCTAAAACTTCACAAACTTCTTCTTTTTGTAAAACACGGCACTGCATGGAGCGTTGAAATAAAATCCGACAGTGATTCCGATTATGAAAAAATCAACGTTTCGGCAGACCTTTGTGATGTTAAATCTATTACTTTTATTGACGATTCCGACAAGGGACCTTTTCAGGGCTTTGATTTTATCATTCCGATTATCAAGGAAGACGAGCCTATTGCATACGTTGTTGTCGGCGATTCTGAGGACGAGGAGGAGGGTATAGCATCTTCTATCCGCAACTTGCATTTTGTTCAGACGTTAGCGATGATAATCGTCTCGACGATAGAAAACCGCAGAATGCAGGAGATGAAAAAGGAAATGGAATACGCTTCAAGGATTCAGACGTTTTTGTTTCCTGAAAAACATATTTTGAAAAATGACAATCGCTTGGCTTTGAGCGCGTTTTATTTGTCGCATTATCAAGTAGGCGGCGATTTCTACGATTACGCTTACACAAATCCCGACTCTAAGGACGAAATTTATTTTTGTATTGCCGACGTTACGGGCAAAGGCATTTCGGCGGCAATGGTGATGAGCAATTTTCAGGCTTCCCTTCAAGCACTTGTTGGTAGGATACATTATTTGCCGGACTTGATTCGGGAACTCAATAGAATTGTCATCAAAAATTCTAATTACGAAAAATTCATAACTGTATTTTTGGCGCGTTATAATTTTGTAACTCGCGAATTAAAGTACGTTAACGCCGGACACAATCCGCCGGTGATGTATAATTTTGAGACCGGTGAAAAAACTTTTCTTTCTATCGGCGGACAAGGCGTAGGTATGATTGACGACCCCGATTTGAAAGAAGGATCTTTGGTTTTGACCTCCGATACGCGGATTTTGTGTTATACGGACGGCGTTTGCGAAATCGAAAAAGACGGCGAAGAATATTACGGACAACAAGTTATCGAAAACAGAACCGTTTCGGCAAAAACAGTTAGCGATGTTGTATCCGAGATTATTTCGGATTTGAATATCAATAGAGACAACGACTCTCTCGCTGACGATGCAACTCTTTTAGGCATAGACCTTTATGTCCGGTAAAGGAAAAACAACGTTTTTTTTAAAAAATAGCCTGCAATGTCGAACGCTTTTATAAATATCGACTATAACGATATGGAAAATCTCCATATAAAACTCAGAACCTTGGTAGTGAAGGTGCTTGATGTTTTTGCGGCGTTTTTTATTTTGTTGTTATCGCTTTTTGACGTGATTAATACAGGCGTAAATTTTACAACAATTTTTGAACTCTGTTCGGTAGCGGTATTTGTAGTTTTATGTTTTATTGTTAACAGACTAAATTATAATAAGTTATCTATTGTTAATGTAATTGTTGCTTTAATAACTTTTTGCGTTTTAAACTATTGTAATCCGAAGAATGAAACGGTTATGCTGTTGTCTTTTATTTTTTTCCCTTTATCAACCTTAGTTTGGAGACGCTTTTATTCTTTTGTTTTAGGTTCGGCTTTTATAGCGGCGGTTTTGTTCTTGTATTTTAGGGGTGTTTCTGACAGCGAATATGCTGTTGCTCTGCCGTTTATGATAGGTTATATGTTAGTTTCGTATATGTTTATTGGTGCAGCAATGTTGTTTAAATATATTTTGAGGGACATGGCTGACAGTTTTGCCGGTGAAAAAAAATCTATTAAAAAGGCAATTGATGACAAGGACGATTTTTTCAAAAAATACTCACACAATGTCCGCACTTCGCTTAGCAATATTATCGGAATTGTTACCGTGCTTTCAAAAGAGGTTTCCGAGACTCAGAAAAAGTTTTTGGATACGATTACGGCGTCTGTAAAAAATATCGTCGGCGTTATGCAACTGATGTTTGCGCAGTCCGACGAGGTTAATTCCAGCGACGAAAAAACTGAAAAAGAAGTTTGCGACTTGGAGGATTTGATATTAACGAGCGCGGAATTTTCGTTCGGCGTTGCGGTAAAAATCACCGTAGAAAAGTCCTTGCCGCTTTTTAATGCTGACACGGTGGCGATACGGCGGATTTTTATGAGCATTTTCGACTTTTTCAAACGCAGTTCTTACGGCAAAAACTCTGTCAGCATTTCCGTCAACATCGGCAAAGTGGAAATTCCGCCCGTGCCGGTGAAATACCGTTTTGAAGTTGCGGCTGAGGATGCTGTCTTGTTTCTTGACGATAATACGAGGGGCTATTTGGAACTTTGTGAAAGGCTTGTAAAAGCCCTCGGCGGAAACATGAAATGCAATTTCACCGACGAGAAGTCGTTTGTGTATTTCAATATCTGTCTTGACGAGGTGGAAGGCGGTCTGTCTCAAAAGAAATCTGTCTCGCACGGCGGTTTTTACGTTTCGTCAAAAGTGAAAAAACTCTCTCAGGCAAACATTCTGATTTGCGAGGACAATCCTATAAACCAGAAAGTCATGATGCTGTCTTTGGAAAAATACGTCGGCGGGGTAGACGTCGCCTTCAACGGCAAGGAATGTCTGAGGCTTGTCAACCAAAAACAGTATGACGTTATTTTGATGGATATTCAAATGCCCGTTCTTGACGGTCTTGCCACCACAAAAGCCATACGTCAGTTGGAAGAGCGCGCCGAAAATATCCGGCACATTCCTATTATCGCCGTTACCGCAAATTCTCTTTCCGGCGACCGGGAACATTGCCTCAACGTTGGCATGGACGACTATTTCGCAAAACCGTTCCACATAGAAAACATTGTCAGCAGGATAAGCGAATTTCTGATAAAATATCCGCAGGAATAAAAAATTTTCATGTTTCAAAAAAAATCATTAATTTTGAGGCTTGAAATTATGTTTTTTTCAAAAATGAAAAGTTTTTTTTAGGATTTTATCAACCGCCGTCCGGCTTGGATACTGGCGTTGTTGCTTTTGA
>JAEEXW010000413.1 GCA_016287995.1 Bacteroidales bacterium | reverse complement strand
TCGGGTTACGTTACAACGCGTAGCGGCAGGGAACTTGCTTTTTCGATTATAATAAATAATTTTACTTGCTCTTCTACGGAAACAAGATTTATGATGGAAAAATATATTGCGGCTCTGGCGGATTATAACAAATAGAATATTCGGATAGCCAGCCAAATCTCATAAAAAAACGAGATTTGGCTGGCTATCTCTTTAAAAATGTCGTTTTTCGCAAAATAGCCAGCCAAATCTCATAAAAAAACGAGATTTGGCTGGCTATCTCTTTAAAAATGTCGTTTTTCGCAAAATAGTCAGCCAAATCTCATAAAAAAAATGAAATTTGGCTGACTATTTTGATTTTTTATTATTATATTTGCCGCAACAAAAAATTTAAGGCGATGATTATAGGACGGGAAAAACAGCAAAAACGGTTGACTGACCTTTTGGAGAGCGACAAGTCGGAATTTGTGGCTGTCTACGGACGGCGGCGTGTAGGAAAAACGTATCTCATAAGGGAAACGTTTAAATATAATTTTGCTTTTCAGCATATTGGTATTCAGGACGGTAACAAAACAAGACAACTTTCGGAGTTTGCACTCTCACTTCAAAAAGCAGGGGCAACGGTTTCTAAAAAGTTCAAAGACTGGTTTGAGGCTTTTCATGCTTTGGAAAGTTTTTTGGAGACACTGCCGGAAGGGAAAAAAATTATATTTATCGACGAATTGCCGTGGATGGATACGCCGAAATCAGGTTTTGTTTCTGCCTTGGGATATTTTTGGAACTCGTGGGCAACGATGCGCAAAGATGTTTTGCTAATCATTTGCGGAAGTGCTACTTCGTGGATTATCAGCAATATAGTTATGAATTACGGCGGACTTCACAACCGTTTAACAAGGCAGATTTATCTTCAACCGTTCAATCTGCACGAGTGCGAACTTTATGTAAAAAGCCGCGATTTGGTGATGACACGTCAGCAGATTTTGGAAACTTATATGATTTTGGGCGGGATTCCGTATTATTGGACGTTTTTGCAAAGGGAGTTGTCGCAGGTTCAAAATATTGATAATATGTTTTTTAGCGAAAATGCGGACTTGAAAAACGAATTTGACGCGCTTTACGCCTCACTGTTCAAAAATCCTGCACCGTATATTCAAATTATCACTATATTATGCAAAAAGAAAGCCGGAATGACCCGCAACGAAATCATCGCCGCTTTGGGTAAAAGTACCGGCGGTACGCTGTCAACTATTTTGAAAGAATTGGAGCAATGCGATTTTATCCGCGCCTATAATCCGATTGGTAAAGCTACAAAAGAGACTGTATATCAATTAATTGATAATTATACGCTTTTTTATTTCAAATTCATTAACGAAAACCGCAAACACGACCCGCAATTTTGGACGCACTCTGTTAACAAGCCGGCTTATTTTGCATGGTGCGGTTTGGCGTTTGAAAGGGTTTGTCTGTTGCATTTGGAACAAATAAAACGCGCCTTGGGCATATCGGGGATTCTTTGCAGTGTTTGTTCATGGGTTTACCGTCCGAAAGACGAATATGAAACCGGCGTTCAGATAGATTTGATAATTGACCGCGACGACAACGTGATGAACCTTTGCGAAATAAAGTTTTCATCGGGAAAATACGAAATCAAAAAACAATACGATGAAATTTTGCGGAACAGAGCGGCGGTTTTTGCCTCCAAAACAGAAACCCGCAAAGCCGTAAGAACTGTTATGATAACAACATACGGACTTTTGCGCAATGCTTATGCGAATGATATTTTGAATCAAGTGGTAATGGATGATTTGTTTTTAGCAGAATAACAAAAAAGTTATCAACATTATGTTGATAACTTTTGTAAAGTTCTGAAAGAGTGTAGATCAATATATGCGTAAATTGATAAAATTAAAATTCCATTGTAACGGTATTTTTCAACGTTTTTCCCGAAAGTTTTATCGTAACTTCAAACGTGTAAGTGCCGCTTTTTTCGGGAAGAGTGTTGAAGCCAAGATAGCAATACGGATCAAATAATTGAATATTTTCGCCGTTTACGTTTGTAGTCGGACAATATTTGACGTCGTATGCATCAAATCCGATATAATTGTCTCGCATAAATTGCGTGACAATACTCTTTTCTTCTTTGTACTTGTTTTGTATATATTCAAAGAACGAACCGCAATAAAAATCAGTTATATCCGACAATGATGACCCTTGTTTGTGTTCTGCGTTATAATCTTCATTGCAAACAATATCTATTTCGACTATATTGTCTGGAATTGCTTGATTAGAATAAGGAACAACCTGTTTATTGAAACACGTATCACCATATTGGTTAGCAAATTGTTCAAATTTTTCTAAATTTTCTTCTACCATCTCAGATAATTCTTTTTTATCAACCGGAATTACATCAGGATTTCCCTCCTTTGGAATATACCCGAAAGGTAAAGAACCAATGCTTTCGTACACAAAATCTGACGCACCGACTTTTTCTGCGTAATTACTTAACCCTGCCGAACCGTTAAGAGAGTATCTATATCCGGTAAAATTAATCAGTATTACTGGTGTTGTCTTTCTGTATTGTTGCATTTCTATCTCATTTGGGATAATGTAGTTATGTATCAAATATTTTGATTTTAATGCACCACCATACTTTGGTTCACTTTCTTCTTTGCTGCAACCAATCTGCGTTGCTGCAAATAATGCGATGATTATTAAAATGAATGTTTGTTTCATAATGTATCGTTTAAATTGATTAATACTATATTTTCCCTTGATTTGTTCGGCTGCGGTAGCCGAACAAATCAAAATTCCATTGTAACGGTATTTTTCAACGTTTTTTCCGAAAGTTTTATCGTAACTTCAAACGTGTAAGTGCCGCTTTTTTCGGGAAGAGTGTTGAAGCCAAGATAACAATACGGTTTAAATAATTGAATATTTTCGCTGTTTACGTTTTTTGTCGGACAATATTTTATGTCGCATATATCAAATCCGATATAATTGTCTT
>JAEEXW010000412.1 GCA_016287995.1 Bacteroidales bacterium | reverse complement strand
CTTATTTCCGATGGCAAAGCAGAAACGTCAGTATTTTTATAAATATCTGATTTGTTGATAACGGCAATGATTTTCTCTCGCGGAAAATCCTCCGGAATAATTTCTGTAAATTGCTTAGAAATGTCGCCCGCAGGATTCAAAACTATTAAAACTATTTCCGCTCTTGAAACCGCAGTTTTTGCACGGTCAATGCCGAGTTTTTCGATTTTGTCATCTGTCTGACGTATTCCGGCAGTGTCAATAAGACGGAAAAGCGTACCATCAATAGTTAAAAAGTCTTCCAAAACGTCTCGCGTTGTGCCCGGAATATCTGAAACTATCGCTCTTTCATCGTTCAAAAGCGCATTCAAAAGCGTTGATTTTCCGGCATTAGGCTCACCGCAAATAGCAACAGGAACACCGTTTTTTATCGCGTTGCCATACTTAAAAGATTTTACAAGCCGAGTAAGATAATTTTCGGTCTCTTTCAAAATATTTTTTAACTGACTCCTATCAGCAAACTCAACGTCCTCTTCCGAGAAGTCAAGTTCTAATTCCATCAAAGATGTAAACTTTAATAGCAAATCCCTTAACCGCTTAATTTCTAAGGTTATACCGCCGCGCATTTGATTAACGGCTATATCATGTTCGGCTTTGGATTTTGAAGCAATCAAGTCGGCAACAGCCTCAGCCTGAGAGAGATCCATTTTTTTGTTTTGAAAGGCACGGCGCGTAAACTCTCCACGTTGCGCCAATAATGAGCCGTTTTTCAACAAAAGCGAAAGTATCTCTTTCTGGACGTAAATGCTTGCATGACAGGAAATTTCAACAACATCTTCGCCGGTATACGAATGAGGCGCACGGTAAACTGTCAGGACTACTCTGTCAACTTCGTTTTCGCCGTCAACGATAAAACCGTTATAAACGCGGTTCGCCCCGGCATTTTCCAACAAAAAGCCTTTTTTTAAAGGTTTAAAAATCTTTGATACGATTTTCAAAGCGTCATTGCCCGAAACCCTCAAAACGGCTATCGCGCCGCCGTGTCCCGTACAAATCGCTGATATTGTGCTATTTGACTGCATTTAATTAGAATATGCTTTAACTAAACTAAACCTGCAAACCGATAACTAAAACATCATCGGTTTGTATAACGTTACCTTTCCACGCAAAAAAATTCTCCTCAATTATTTGCCTTTGATGCGGTATGTCAAAACCCTGAAAACTTCTTAAAATACGTTTGTAACCGGAGGTTTTCATCAGCGTGTCATGCGGACCGCCAAACTGCGAATAGTAACCGTCAGAGGACAAATAAATCATATCGCCCTTTTGCAAAACCATTTCTTGCTGCTGAAACGGAATTTCAGCAGGATACAAGCCTATCGGATTGCGCGTCGGACGGAAAACAATCTCTTCGCCGCCTCTGTAACAAACATACTGAATATTTGCACCCGAATATTGAAGCACATTTGTATGCTTGTTTACAACAATCAACGCACCGTCCATACCGTCTTGAACTTTTGCGCCATCGTTCATATTCTGATTGACAGTCTTTTTTATAAGTTCACGCAGACAGTTCAGAATGTCAGCCGCACCACGTTTTCTGTCCCTGCCGACTATCTCATTCAAAAGCGAAACACCAAGCATACTCATAAACGCTCCCGGCACACCGTGTCCCGTACAATCGGCACACATTAATATAAAGTGGTCATCATCGTGAAAAGTCCACCAAAAATCACCGCTGACAACATCTTTCGGTACATGAAAAACAAAACCGTCAGAAAAATAATCCTTGAAAATGCTGCTGTCGGGCAT
Source organism: Bacteroidales bacterium (assembly GCA_016287995.1). GTDB lineage: Bacteria > Bacteroidota > Bacteroidia > Bacteroidales > UBA3824 > UBA3824. The sequence continues at coordinate 1,200 of JAEEXW010000412.1, read as the reverse complement.
CAGGGCAAACTGTATGCGCTTAGCGTAAACAATCGACGAAGTAATTTCCTTCTGCTGTTTTGCAAGAGTATCCCTTTGAATAGAAATTTGTGAGTTTCGCGCCTCAATTTCATCGTTCTGACTTCTAAGAAGTTCGTTAGTACGTTTTTTGTCGCGGTTGGTTTTAGCAAGCCAAAACAACACGCCGACAACCATCAAAAGAAAAATACTCAAACTCCACGTTATCCATGTTTTAGTTCTCTCCTGCTCTTTCAAAAGTTCAATTTCGGCGTTCTTTTTCACCTGATTGAGTTTAATTTCATAATTCGACATTCCGTACTCAACTGAACGATTCAAAAAAGTGTCAGCATAACTCATAACCACTTCATACTGCTTAATAGCCTCTCGGTAATTGCCCATTTCGGCATAAACGTCGCCAAGATATTTGCTGGCGTTTTTTATGCGGATATCAATACCGCGTAATTTGGAGGTTTCAAGACATCTCTTCCCATAATCAAGTGCACTGTCATAACGCTTTTGAATAAGAAAAACGTTAGAAATTTTTCCGTAAAGGTCGCTCAAAAGGTCATTATCTTTCAGACGATTGTCGCGAGGAATTGCCTCTGTATAAAGTCTTAAAGCCTCATCGTAATTTTTTTCGGTAAGCCAAGCATCGCCCAAATATTTTTTTACGGTTGCAATTCTATCCCAATCTTCGTTGCGCTCTTCGCGGATTTTAAGAGCCTCTGCCAAATAAGTTTTTGACAAAGAAATATTATCAAGTTCAAGATTTACGCGACCTAAATTTAGGTTTGCATACGCCAAAATCGACGAATCCTTAATTTCCCTCGCAATCTCCAAAGCATGCAAAAGTATGCTGTCAGCCTTCGTATATTCTCGATGATAAAGATAAAGGTTGCCGATGTTGATATAAGAATACGCCGCCTGATCTTTTATGCCATATTTTAAGGCAAGTTCAAGACCTTCATTATAAACATTATATGCCTCGTCATAATCGCCTATATTTCTGTAACATACACCGACATAACTTAACGCTTGGATGTGTATTTTTTTATCAGGCATATCTTTGGCATATTCCAAACCTTTTTTGCCGTAAACAAGAGCCTGTGCAGGGTCAAAATTTCTGAGTTTCCAACAAATATTACAATATGCCTCCGCCTTTAAACTATCTGGCAAAGTTTGAGCAACTTTTACTAACGA
>JAEEXW010000411.1 GCA_016287995.1 Bacteroidales bacterium | reverse complement strand
AATCTGAATTTGAAGCAGGGCAGTTACACGGGTGTGGTTGTAAACGATGATTCACGCTTAACCTTTACGTTGATTGTAAGAAAATGAAGTGTAAGTCAGTTATGAAAAAAATATTATTTGTCCTTTTGTTGTTGTCGGTTTTTGTTGACGCAGAGGCACAACGCAAAAAAAAGGATACGCTAAATCTTTGTCGTCCGGGTAGTTACGTTGTATTTGACCTTGGCGGTGGTCTTCATACCTTGAATTATGATATGTTAGGTTACGGTGCTAAAAATCCGGGTGTAGGACTCACTGCGAGGGCCGGTTATCGTTACTTTTTCGGGAAAGGTAATTTCGGTGTGGGATTAGACGCTAATTTTAAAACTTATTCTGCCTCAGGAAGATTTACTTACCTTAACGAAATTGAAAATGCTGTTGATGAAGACTACGATTTGTACACTCATCGTACTTATTTCAAAAGCTTGAAAGAAAAGCAAAACGAAGTGCTTTTGAATATTCCTCTCGGACTTTATTATCAGCACAAGTTTCAGAGAAAATACAAATTGGGCGGAGGCTTAGGTGTTGTATATCAGGCTGTTATCGCTGATAAATTTGCTGTAAAGTCGGGTTCTTTGGAGACAAAGGCACATTATGAGGTTTACAATCTCGAACTTTACGGAATGACTCAGCACTATGAATACACTCGCGATAAATCTCAACTCAGAAGCGGTGATAACGGTTTCAAAAGCTCTTTCGGCGCATTTGCTGAATTTGATTTCGGATATGTTTTAACGCCAAGATTGGATTTGAATTTCGGTTTGTATTACGTTTACGGTTTCAAAAATCAGATTGAAAAGTCTGACAAATATCAGTTTGACCCGGATTGTATGTCGCCGGACGGTTATAAAGATGTTTACAATGGCGTGTTAAATTCGCGCATTGTAGATAAGGTTACACCGCTTGCAATAGGCGTGATGGCGGGTTTGAAGTACAGACTTCAACCCAACAAAAAACCGAAACCGCCTATCGAAAAACCCGAAAAGAGGGATACGACTACGATACCTGTTATTGCTGATGTTCCTGTGGTTGATTCAGTGCCTAATGTTGTGGTGGTTGATACTCCTCCCGTTATAGAAGAAAATCCTCCTGTTATCGAGGAAAATCCGCCGGTCCAGCAAGATTCCGTGCCAACAGTTGTAGTGGTTGATAATCCGCCGGTTATAGAGGATAATCCGCCTATTGTTGAAGAAAAACCGGTTGAAAAGGATAGTATTCCGCCGGTTGATAGTCTGCCGCATATTGTTATAGTTGATAAGCCTACTGACGGAATTAAGGAGGAAATTCCAAGTACGGATTTGGTCTTGCGCACTTTTGTCGCTATTAATTTCGATTATAACCAATCCTTTATCAGGCAAAGGGACAATTATTACGCTTTCTTCAACGATATTGCAAAACTCGCGAAAGAAAATCCCGATTTGAAACTCAAAATAACGGGTCATACTTGCGACATCGGCAGCGAAAGTAATAATATGACTTTGGGTATGAAACGTGCGGAGTCTGCTAAAAAGCAACTTATTAATCGTGGTGTTAGTGCTGATAGGATTACGTGTGAGACCAAAGGCTCAACTACGCCTTTGTATCCTAATAATTCTGCCGCCAACCGTGCTAAAAACCGCCGCGTGGAAATCAAATTTTTACAATAAAAAACTTGCATTTTCGGGCAGAATGTGTTAATTTTGTCCGTCTTTAACAAAAAAAGGAAAAATGGAACAAACAGCGCAATACACTGATGATAAAATAGTTACCCTCGAATGGCAGGAACATATCCGCCGCCGTCCCGGTATGTATATCGGAAAACTTGGCGACGGTCAGAGTGCCGACGACGGAATTTACGTTCTTTTGAAAGAGGCCATCGACAACTCCATCGACGAGTTTATGATGGGTTTTGGTAAAAAAATCGAAGTAACAATTAAGGATTCGAGGGTCGTAATTAGAGACTACGGCCGGGGAATTCCGCTCGGAAAAGTTAGGGACGTAGCCTCTAAAATGAACACCGGCGCAAAGTACGACAGTAGCGTTTTTAAGAAATCTGTCGGCCTTAACGGTGTCGGTATCAAAGCCGTCAACGCCCTTTCTTCGGAGTTTATGATTCGCTCTTTTAGGGACGGTGAGTGCAAAAAAGTCGTGTTTTCACGGGGCGTTTGTTTGGAAGATAATCCGGTCAGCCCATCAACGGAAAAAAACGGTACGGAAACTACTTTTGTACCCGATGCTGAATTGTTCACAAATTACAACTATTTGGACGATTATATTGTCCCGATGCTGAAAAACTATACGTATCTTAACACCGGGCTTACTATCGTCTATAACGGCGAGTCTTTTCAGAGCAAAAACGGTCTGCTTGACCTTTTGAACGAAAATATGAGCAGCGAGGCCATTTATCCGATTATCCACTTAAAAGGTCCTGATATTGAACTCGCTATGACCCATAACAATCATTACAGCGAAGAATATTACAGTTTTGTCAACGGTCAGCACACCACGCAGGGCGGTACTCACATGGTGGCTTTCAGGGAGGCTTTGTTCAAAACAATCAGGGATTTTTACAAAAAAGAATTTGATTATAGCGATATTAAAACCGCTATTGCCGCGGCTGTCAGCATAAAAGTTGAAGAGCCAGTGTTTGAATCTCAGACAAAAACCAAACTCGGCAGCAAAAATATGAGTCCTAACGGTGAAACTATCCGTAACTTTATGCTCAATTTTGTGTGCAAAGAACTTGACAATTACCTTCACAAAAATCCCGAAACGGCTCAGGCTTTGCTGAAAAAGATTCAAGACAACGAAAAGGACAGAAAAGCAATTTCGGGCATTCAAAAAATCGCCAAAGAACGCGCTAAAAAGGTAAATCTTCATAACAGAAAACTCCGCGACTGCAACGTTCATTACAACACTAATGACGAACGGAAGTCAGAATCAACGATTTTTATCACCGAGGGCGACTCTGCCTCA
>JAEEXW010000410.1 GCA_016287995.1 Bacteroidales bacterium | reverse complement strand
CTTGCAACAGCGATGAACTTCAAAGACTTCAAGCCCAGACCGACAGCCTTAGAAGCGTTGCCACTACCGGCGGAGTAAAAATTGATGAATATTTTGCGGCTTTCAATTCTATTCAGGAAAACCTTAACAAAATCAAAGAAAAAGAAAAAATTATTTCCGTTAAGGCAGGCAGCGGAAAAGAACTTGACGAAACTTCTGCCGACCAAATCAACAACGACATTCTTTCGATTTACGAGTTGATGCAGAAGAACAAGCAGACAATCAACGATTTAAATAATAAACTTCAAAAAAACGGTCTTAAAAATAAGGAGATGGCAAAAACCATTCAACTCCTTACCGAACAGATTAACAGCAAAGATTCTGAAATTTCTGACCTTAAAGGACAGTTGGCAAAACTTAATCTTGACGTTCAGCAGTTGGAAAGCCAAATGGCTGTAATAGATTCTACCCTCAGAGAAGAACAGCGTCTTAGCGATGAAAAATCCGAAATTATTTCTTCTCAGGACGAAGCACTTAACACTGTATATTATGTTGTCGGTTCCAAAAAAGAACTTATGAATCATAACATTGTTGCAAAAGACGGTGTTTTCAAGGGATTGAAAATCGGTCAGGGAATGGATAAAGATTATTTTACGAAAGTTGATTTGAGGTCTTGTAATTCTGTCAACCTGAATGTTAAAAAGGCGCAGATTCTTTCAAACCATCCGAGCGGCTCTTACAAACTCGTTCAAAAAGGTAAGACCGTTGAAAAAATCGAAATTACCGACCCCGTGAAATTCTGGGAAAACAGCAAAATCTTAGTTGTGGTAACGGACTAAAAAATAAAAAAAAACGGAGCGTATAAAAAATGCGCTCCGTTTTTTTAGTAAAATACTTTCTTCATTTTAACGTCAAACTCCTCTGAGGGAATCTCCTCAAACATTTGAAACGGAAAACAGACACCTATTATATAAGTGCCGGTTAGTTTCTTTAAAAATCTGTCATAATAGCCTTTGCCTCTGCCGAGTCGGTTGCCGTGTCTGTCAAAAGCCATACCCGGAATTATTGCGACATCTATTTTTGAGTATTTTTCTTTCGGAAAATTTTCTGTTGAAGGCTCTGAAATCCCAAACGCACCTTTTGTTAGTGAGGTGTCGTCTTTATAGATGCCGATAGTCAAATCTTCGCCGTTAACAATGGGTAACAAGACGGTTTTTCCGTTTAACGTTGCATCCTTTATAAGAGGTGTAATATCAAGTTCGTCTTTAAGAGGCGAGTAAAGCAAAACCGTTTGGGCGTTTTGCCAAAACGGTTCGCGTTGGATTCTATCCGTTACGTTTTGAGAAAAGTTTTTTAATTTCGAGGACGAAAAAGTTTCTTTTAGTCCTCGGATATGTTTTCTTAATGCTTTTTTGTCGGAAATCATTTGGACTGAATATATGACACAATTCTAAAACCGCCGTCTTTTCTTACTACGACAGAACGCATTTTTTTGTATAATGCAGCCTCAGCACCTTCTGCACCCGAATACACGTTGACTTCCAAAAGCAGTGTGTCGTTTCTTTCTGCCACAATTTTTTCCACTTTTGAAAATATTTTTTCCGTAGAGACTGTTTTCATAATCTCGTATTTACCTTCGGGTGTCAAATCTACGTCAACCGTGTTTTGTGGTTTTTTAACGGGATACGAAAAATACTGCAATACAGTAGCATGGACTTTTGCCGTGTCAATTCCGAAACTACGTTTGCCGGCGGGGGTAAACATTTCTGGGTTTTTGTTCAGCATTTTTTTGACGGCAAAATCAATCTTTGTAACATCGTCTGCATCGGGTCCCGTGAAGTCATTGGTATAAACTTCCGACAAATCCGTAAAAAAAACGTTAAGCGCCTTTATGTCGTCTTCCGGGCTTTTGCAACCGTAAAACGCAAATAACAACGCTACACAATACAATATTTTTTTCATTTTAATAGAATATTAATTAACATAATGCAAAAATAAAAAATATCTGCGAGACCCCAAAAAAATGACGGGTAAAAGTATCATTTAATTAACAAAATCTTAAATAAAAAAGTGTTCTGCATAACAGTTTTTTGATATATCTTTGCACCGTAATCAGAAGAGATACTGAGGACAGATTTACAGCATATACGTTCTTTGAAGAAGATACTTAAAAGTTTACTAATTCATCGCAAAATAACAAAAAATTGACGACGCAAAATTACCTTTACCTGTTTTGAAAGGAAATAAGTCCTTTCCAAAACTTGTAGCAAAAAGCAAAAAAAACTCCCCAACACACATAAGGAGTTGAAACGGAAGAAAACAATAAAATGAGTATTAACTAAAAAAACATAACGATCATGAAGAAGTTTAGTAAAAGAATGATTGCCGTTGTAACGATGTTCGCGGCAACAATGATGAATCCAGTAAACAGTTATTCTAATGTTAAAATCGATACTTTGAAGCATGTAGACGGCAACGAGACTAATATCGGTCCGGATAGTGAAGATGCAGTTGAAGAAACGGCTTTGGAACTTGAAAGTTGGATGTTTGAACCTGTTGTTGTTAACAAGGAAGAGGCTTTGACAATCGAGGATTGGATGAGCGAAGAAATCAACTTCAACGCCGAAGAAAAACTTGAAATCGAAGATTGGATGAGCGAAGAAATCAATTTCAACGCCGAAGAAAAACTCGATGTAGAGGCTTGGATGAGCGAGAAAATCACTCTCGAAGAAGAACCGCTTGAAATCGAAGCATGGATGAGCGATTCTGAATATTTCAGAAAGTAGACTTTTTTAAAACACAAAAAGAAAATAACTGTTGAAAAAAAACTTTTAAGATTTTCTAAACTCTAAGAACGCTTTTTTATCAAAAAAGAAACTCCGGTCTTTCAATTGTCCCTCTTGAAGACCGGAGACCGAGGCAGGGACATCATAAAAAAAGCAGCACTTTTTTTATTAAGCACTGCTTTCCTTTCTCAAAAAAAATATTCACAGCTCTTTTTTAGTAGGAGAACTTTAACCTA
>JAEEXW010000409.1 GCA_016287995.1 Bacteroidales bacterium | reverse complement strand
ATTATAGAAAAACACTTTTGTCATATCGTGAAAAACCATTTTGGAGCCTTTCGGCGAAAATGTCGGATTGAAAACCGACATATTGTCCCTGCTTATTATTTTAAAAGTGTCTTTTTTTAAATCATACAACGCTGCTTTTGATGTTCTATCGCCTTGTAAGGTGATAGTTACCGCAAGAAATTTGCCGTCGGGCGAAAACGCTGGGTCAGAAACCACTGCGTCTGAGGGAAAATTCAAAGGCTTGTTGTCTTTTTCGTAACGGTCGTAGACGTAAACACTGCTCGGAGCAGGCGAAGGTTTTACGTATGCAATTCGTACACCGTCATAAGATATTGCGGGTTTAATACCCGTAATATCTTCCATAATATCCATAGTTTCAGGCGTATTGCCGGCAAAAATATTGGTGTTGATATCAAAGACAAAAAAACTCATTGTCTGAGGCAATCCTTCGGGTTCATCATCAGGAATACTCATAGTATCACTGCCGTCAGTCATGCCCTCTCCGGCAGCAACATTGCAACCGCTGCAACCGTTCAACACAAAAAGCGTCTTAACAACCATTACATACAAAAGCATTGTTTTTGCATCAAATCCCTCGTTTCTCATACTACTCAGTTACTGTAATTATTCAAATAAAAATTATTATATTGTTCTATATCAGCATCTTCTTTAAGAAGAAGAAAATTTTCCTCTGAAATTATAAAAATTTTATGCTCCGCTAAGTCGCCGCTTTGTGAAAGAAACTTTTTCAAGAAATTAGAGGCAGAATCAGCGTTTTCAAAATCCGAAACCGTATAAATTTTGTACTTTTCGGAAAAGTCGCTGTCTTCAACCTCAGCCTGAGCATAGCCGTTTGAGGCGCAGAAATTCAAAATCTTAAAATTGATTTCCTTAAAGTTTTCCGCGCTTTTGTCGGCGGCAACTACAAAATAATGTTTCTTTCCGGCAAAATTCTTGAAAAATTTTCCTTCGCCGTTTTCACCGCCTTCGAGAGCAGAAAGTTTGTTTTTAGCATACGGGACAAGACGGCTGCCCGGATAGTTTTCAATCAGAAAATGAAGCGTTTGAGCCATTTTGTCAGTCTGTTGAAGTCCGCCGTAACAACGCGCCTGCATGTAAATAAAATTTTCTTCAATATCAAGACCCGCATATTCACGGCGTCCCTCATCGCACAATTCAAGCGCGTAAGAGAAATTTCCGGCGTTGAAACCGTCCAACATTTTCTCATAAAAGTCAACAGCCTGCTGTTTTCTCGCACCGACGTTCTTCAAGTAATTCGGGTCGTTTAATATTTTTGTGTAACCTGACTCAGGAAACTCCGAGGCAAGCAAAGTTTTGGTGTATTCGGCAAGTCCCGTTTCGCCCTTTCTGAGATAAAGGTCGTGCAGACGGTAATAAACCTGAGGCTTTAAATAATAGCCGCCGTGTTTTTCGTTGATTTTCAGCAGCGTTTCTATCGCCTTGTCCAAATCGTCGATTTTTTCGGAATACACGTCCGCCGCCTTGTACCACGCATCAGCCTCCCTGTCAAGTGAAAGTTTCATCGAGGAATCCGTAAGCGGCAGGTTTTTAATGTAATATTCGGGCTTCTTTTTGTCGTTTTCGCCGGAGGTGTTTTCTTCTTCTGCCTCGGCAGACTCTTCGCCGGAAGTCTCCGAAACACCTTTGTTTTTTCTGCGCCAGTTGTCTTCGAGGGGACGGTTGCCCCATTTTTTCAAAAACTCCTGACGTCCGTAATTCAATGCCGTAACGTTATACAAATACCATTTTCCCTGAAAATTCGGATTTCCGTCCTGACCTGTATATTCAACGCCGTAATTATTGTCGGACGAACTGTAATAGGGATTTGTAGCCGCGATTTTTTTTGCCTCCTCCTCGGCAATTACATCATCGATGATTTTTGCGATAAGTTTTTGACGCGCGGCAACGTCCATTTTGGCAACCCTCTGAATACTGTCCTGATATTCAGCCTCTTCGATATACGAAATCAGTTCCCTGAGGTTAGCCGCCTTTTTTGAAATTTCTTCGTAGCCGGAATAACTTGCCGGCAAAAACTGCATTGTGGAATCGTAAAATTCTCCCGCCTTTATATAATCGTTTCTCATAAAATAAATGTTAGCCGCCTCCATATAAGATTTGGCTTTTTGAACATTGTTTTGAGATGAATAACGCGCTGATTTTCTGTAATTAATAAGTGCTGAATTAAAGTCCTGATTCTTTCTGTTCAACTCCGCTAAACCGTAATAAACTCTGTCAAAATATTCCTTGTTGTTGTCGTCTTTTGAGAGCAGCAGAAGTTGCTGACGGATATAAGCGTCGTTTTCGCCTTTTGTAAATACGGTTGCAAGATTGATTTTTGAGTTGAAAACCAAAGAATACTGAGGGTTAAGTTTTATGACTTCCTGATAACAGGTCTTTGCTTTCGGATAATTGCCAGCCAGACGGTTCAAGTCTCCGGCGATAAAAAGCAGCCATGCGCGTTCTTTTTTGTTACGCTTTTTTATAAATGTCAACGCCTTGTCAACTTCCTGAACCGCAGCCTGATAACGGTGGTTTGAAATTGCAATGTCGGCATAGAGGCGGTGAATGTCGGCGTCAAGTTTTTTAGGATGGCGTTTGTCTTTTTCGAGTTTGTCCAAGAGTTCTGACGCCTCGTTGTAATTTTTTTGCGCCCAAAATGTCTTCGCAAGCCAAAACTGCGCCTCAAATCTCGAAGGCTCGTGCTTGAACCTTGTGATTCCGAGTTGAAAAGACGGTTCGGCTCTGTCGTAATCGCCGGTTACATAGTTAGCCTTGCCCATCAACAGATACGTGTCGTCTATCCATTTGCAATATTCGCTCTTGTTGTAAAACGACTGCTGACGGGAATCCATTCCTGAGCGCGAATATCCGCGCTTTGGTTTTGAGGTGATGGAATGTTTCAAACTATTTTTGCCGCACTCCTCAACGCCGGCGTCCATATCGGCGGAAGCAAGACCGGACGCCTCTTCGGCGTCTATTTTGACAACCG
>JAEEXW010000408.1 GCA_016287995.1 Bacteroidales bacterium | reverse complement strand
GACCTGCGCCTGTTTCGGTCGTAACGTTAGTAACGCCTTCTTTTTTGCAGTAATAAGCCTGCGCCAAAGCCGAGTTCAACTTATGGCTGCCGACAGGCGAAACACTTTCGTTCTTAAAATAAATGTGCGCCGGAGTATCTAACGCTTTTTCCAAGCCGTAAGCCCTTACCAAAGGTGTTGAGCGGTAATATTTGTACATATCACGCACCTCTTCTGGAATTTCAAACCACGGATTCGTCTGGTCAAGTTCTTGTTTGCAGAGTTCCTGCGCAAAAATCGGGAACAAATCTTCCGGTTTTAACGGTTGCTTGGTTTTCGGATTGATCGGCGGCATAGGCTTGTTAACCATGTCAGCCTGAATGTTATACCACTTTGTAGGAATTTCTTCCTCGCTCAAAAAAAATCTTTTCTGTTTAGACATTGTAGGTTTTATAATTATAGTGATTTAATTGCTTTCAATACGTTGCCGGCAAGAGAGGTTGCTCCTATCCTGAAAGAATATTTATCGATTCTTTCGCCGCCGGTGATGTCTCTTAAAATCTGGTAATACGTTAACGCTTCTTCAACACTGCGTATTCCGCCTGCAACTTTCAGACCTGCGTCTTTGCCGGTTTTATTTTTGAAGTCCATGAGTGCTAATGCCATGATGACTGCGGCTCTCGGAGTTGCGGCGGGGGACATTTTGCCGGTTGACGTTTTGATGAAATTTGCGCCCGCTTGGAGTGCTACGATTGAAGCGTCGTAAATGTCGGAGTCGTATTGATATATTCCCGTTTCGAGAATAACTTTCAGTTTTGCTGCTCCTGCCGCTTCTTTCATGGCTTGAAGTTCGTATAAGGCTTTGTCCTTGTTGCCGGCTATGATGTCGCCTGCGTTGATTACGACGTCAATTTCGTCTGCTCCTAAATTGTAAGCAAGTTTTACCTCTTCCGTTTTTATTGACAAAAAGGTCTGCGCGTGCGGAAAACCTCCCGCAACAGACACAATGTCAACCTCAGGTACGGTGCAGAGTTTTTTTACCAACTGTACAAAGTTGGGATATACGCAAATGCCCGCAACGTTCGGAACATCAGGGTTCGTCTGCTTGTGATTGTTGACCGTTTCCACGAGTTTTGTAATGCTTAACTCATTGTCGGCGTTGCTCAAACTTGTTAAATCTATGCACGAATAAATTGTTTTAAGTATTTCGCGTGTTGGTGTCAATGGATTTTGCTGGTAAAAAGCGAGTTTGCTTTCCACGAGTTCAGATCCGTATCTTTCAAAACTGAAATCTCCCATATCGAAAATTTTTTTATTGTTTATAATCGGTTTTTGCTATCAATGATTATTGTAACAGGGCCGTCGTTGATAAGGCTTACTTTCATGTCCGCGCCGAAAATTCCCGTTTGAACTTTTTTGCCGATGGTTTCATCCAAAATTTTGATAAAACTTTCGTAAAGCGGTTCGGCAATTTCGGGTTTTGCCGCCATGACGTATGACGGTCGGTTGCCTTTTTTGGTCAGCGCATGAAGCGTAAACTGACTGATTAACAAAATGTCGCCGTCAACATCTTTTAAGGATAGATTCATAACGCCGTCCTTGTCGTCAAAAATCCTGAGCCCTGAAATTTTGCCTGCCGTCCAAGTTAAATCTTCTTTTGTATCTTCGGCAACAAAGCCGGCGAGAATCATAAAACCTTTTTTGATTTCGCCGTTTATTTTGCCGTCTATTTTAACGGAAGCCTCCAAAACCCTTTGAATTACAACTTTCATTGTGGTATGTTTTTTTTAACAGATTTTTTTATCAGCCTCCAATTCTGCTTGACGTTTCAGCGGAGTGATTCCGTCGAGAATTTTTCTGGCGTTGTAGATGTCTATCGCCGTGTACAATGCGTTTTTGAATGAGGTGTCATCGGCCATGTCTTTTCCGGCGATGTCGTAAGCCGGACCGTGAACCGTTGAGGTGCAGACAACCGGCAATCCTGCCGTGTAGAAAATACCTTTGTTGCCTTCTATAAGTCTGAAACTCAGCATTGCCTGATCGTAATACATTGCGAGAACCGCGTCAAATTTGGAGTATGCGCCTGAGGCAAAAAATCCTTCCGGACTATAAGGACCGAAACACGTAATGCCTTCTTCGTTAGCGCGTTCTATTGCGGGCAGTATTCTTTCGCCTTCTTCTATGCCGAAAACGTTGTAGTCTGAGGCAAAGGGATTTAAGCCCAAAACGGCGATTTTCGGTTTGCGTATCGTGAAATCGTCTTTCAAAGCCTTGTCAAGCGTGCGGATTTTCCAAAGAATTTTTTCCGAGGTGAGGTTTTCTGAAATTTTGGCAATAGGCATTGCGCTTGTAACGGTTGCCACTTTGAGTTTTTCGCCCACAAAAGTTATTATGAAGTTTTTGCAGTTGAACTCCTGCGCGAGTGCTTCCGAAATGCCCGCGAATCTGAAACCCGCGTCAAAAACGTTAAAACCATTTACTGGCAGTGTAACGAGCATGTCGATAAGTCCGTTTTTAAGGTCTGACTGAGCCCTGTTGATTGCCGCAACGCTACATTCACCGGCCTGTATGGAACTGCTGCCGATTTCTACGCGCGTATTTTCGTCGCAAACATTGATAATGTTGATGCTGTTAGGCGCAAGTTCCGTTGCACTATTTGCGTTGTTGACGGTTATATTGTTGATATTTAATAATTTACGGTGATAAGCCGCGATTTTTGGCGAACCGTAGATTACGATTGTGAAATTGTCGTAAACCTCGGCATCGGCGAGGGCTTTGAAAACAATTTCATAACCTATTCCGTTGATGTCGCCTTGTGTAATGCCGATTACGTATTTGTTTTGACTGTTCTTTTCCATCAAAAAATCTTATTTGTTTTGAAGTTACAAAAATAAAAATTTTTTTCCTGAAAAAAAATGTTTTGCTGCAAATTTTATTCCATCGGGTTGACACACATTACGGGAATTTTCGCTTCGTTAGCGATAATCTGTTGTTCCGTTGCACCGAAAACGTAATCTTGAAACCTTATGTTTT
>JAEEXW010000407.1 GCA_016287995.1 Bacteroidales bacterium | reverse complement strand
TTCCGGAAAACATTCTCCGTCGTTTTGAGATTCGGTTTCAAACTTAAACACCGTTTTTTGTGCGTAAATTTTGCCCGGTCTTAATATGGCGTCAGGAAAATCTTTTTTATTTGGCGAATCGGGGAAAAACTGCGTTTCAAGACAAAAAGCACTTTGCCGCGAAACTTTTTGACCGGTTTTTGTCGTAAGTGTTGAGTCAAGCCAATTTCCGGTGTAAAACTGAACGCCCGGATAGTCGGTAAAGACTTTCAAAATTCTTCCGCTCTCAGGGTCTTCAACCTCGGCTGCGAGTATCATAGAACCGTCTTTTTTGCAATTAAGAACAAAATTATGATCGTAATAAAAATCTTTTATCGTTTTCAAACGGCAGAATTTTCTGAAATCAAAATCAGTTCCTTCTACCGGTTTTATTACGCCCGTCGGAATACAATCGTCAGTTACTTCGGTTATCGCGTCAGCGTTTATCATAACGGCGTATTTTGAAATGTCAGTGCTTTTAAAATCGCCGCTAAGATTAAAATATGCATGCTGAGTAAGGTTTACAGGTGTTGCTTTGTCGGTTACGGCTTTGTAAACCATTTCCAAAGCGTTTTCGGAAGTGATTTTGTATGTGATTGAAGCCGTAAGGTTGCCGGGGAAATTCTCCTCTCCGTCAGGACTTTTGTATTCAAAAGTGATTTCAGGCTCGGCTGAATCCTTCATTTCCGTAACTGTCCAGTTTTTAACATTGAAGCCCTCAGGACCGCCGTGAAGCGTATTTTTGCCGTCGTTTGCGTTAAGGAGATACTCCTTGCCATCCAAAACGAATTTTGCACCGCCGATTCTGTTAGCAAAACGTCCCGGAACAACATTGATGTAGGACTGATTTTTTACCCACTCGTCATAATCCTTCAATTCAACTACGACATTTTCAATCTTGCCGTTTTTGTCAGGAACATTAATCGAAGTTATTGTTGCGCCCCTTTCAATAAAAGAAGCCGTCATACCCTGAGCATTACCCAAAGTATAAATTTTAACGCCCTTTGCAGCGTCGTAAATTTCTGTCTTTATCATTATAGTAAAATTATTATTTTCCTTATTTCTTAAAATATCCCGCCGGCTAATCAAACAATATTGATTCATACCGGCGGGATAAAAAGTAATAACTAAAAATAAAAAAAATATGAAAAAACGAAAGTCTTAATCTTCGTTGCAAATTTAAAAAATAATTTCTTAAATATTAAACTAAAATTAAATCTTTAACATTTTTTCATAACAGTTTTAACGTTTTTTATAGTTCGTTTTACAAATCATAGCCGCACGTGTTATTTCAGGCTTTCCAAATACGTCTACAAATTTGCCCAAACCGAGGTCAACCGACTTTTTAGAAACTGCTTTTCCCGTTATCATAGAAATTGCCGCATTAAGAAGCGGTTCTTCTTTTTCGCCCAACTCATAATAAACGTCCCTGACTTTGTAATCCGGCTCAAAACCATTAGCAAATTTCATCTCGCCGTTTGCGTTTTTGCAACAGCCGATTGAAACGTATGCCGCCCATTCGCTGTAAGGCGTTCCTTTTTCATCAGTTCCGCGGTCGTCCTCATCGTTTATCAAAATATTGGAAGTAAACTTTCCGTAAGAATTTTCCTCACCGATGATAACAACTTTCATATAAGCCGACAAGCCCGAAATCAACTCCTCGCTTGCACTCGCCGTAGAACCCGAAATCAAAACATAAAGCGTTGACAGGTTGAGTTTCGGCGAAATCGGCACAAAATATGACTTGTTGAAATTAGGGTCTTCTCTTTCAAAAAACTTAGAAACCAACATATTAAATTCTGTCATCAAAAATATTTTGCCTTCGTTGCCTTCGGGAACAAGCATAGAGGCCAATGTATCAAGCGTTGTAACATAACCGCCGCCGTTAAGCCTTAAATCAAGAACCAAATCCGTAATTTGTGCGGCTTGCAATTTTTCAACTGCGTTCATAATAGTTTTGGTGTCCTGAGTAAAACCATCATAAAGTAAATAACCGATATTTTTGCCGTCAACGTTAAAAGTTTTTACCTGCAAAACGGGGTCAATTTTCATATCTGTTTTTGTAACTGCCTCTGTTGTAAACACCTCTGAATCTTTCCAATTATGACTTACTTGCCCCTCATCATTTGGTGATGACGAATTTTTTTTATAAGTATAAGTGCAGACATTTTCATTCAAGAGCGTAGAATAATTCGCTTTCGTAAGCGTTTTTCCGTTGACAGCCGTTATGACATCGCCCCTTTTCAGCCCCGCCTTTGAAGCCGGCGAATTGTCATAAACATAATTCAAAACGGCAACAACATTTTCAGCATTGTCGCCGGACAAATACATATCATAATTTGTTCCGTCGGTTTTATAATCGTTGTTAAAAGATTTTTCAACCTCGCTGTAATTATTTAAAACAGCGGAAAATCTGTCAGTTTTTTCCCTGAAACTTTCCAAAACATCATACGGAGTATCGTAATTTTGAAAATTGATTCTATCCGGCACATTGTTAACCCAATAATAATAAGTACCGAAAGTCTGGTAAACAAAATTATGCACGGTGTAATCTTTGCCGTCAATTTCATAATCGTATCCGCCTTGATCCTTAACATCGTCTTCCTTGTTGCAACTGGCAAAACTCAAAAATGCCGCCGACAACATAAAATAAAATATTTTTTTCATCTTATACATTGTTTATTTTAACGATTAAAAACACTGCAAAATTAATATTTTTCGCTGAAAAACAAGATTAGTATATATCAAAAGTTTTTTTTGAAACAATCAAGTGCTCTAACTACGCTAATATCAACGAGAAAAAACTTTTTTCAAAAAAAACTAAAAAAAAACTCTCAAAAATTTGGTCAAATCAAAAAACTGCCGTACCTTTGCACCGCAATCGAAAGGAAAAACGCGGGAGTAGCTCAGTTGGTAGAGCGCAACCTTGCCAAGGTTGAGGTCGCGAGTTCGAGCCTCGTCTCCCGCTCA
>JAEEXW010000406.1 GCA_016287995.1 Bacteroidales bacterium | reverse complement strand
CTTCCACGTATTGATAATCTTCGTCACCGCCTGTCGAAAACCTTGCGCGGGAGGAGTCCTGCCTTCCCGGACGGTAACCCTGCTGAACGGCGGGGTCGTTTAAATCCGGTTTGTCAAGACTATCTAAATCTTGGGCGTAAACCTCTACGCCCAAAAATGCCAACAAAAAAAAGAACAGAAAAAATTTTCCCCTCTGCATATTTTTAAAGTTGGATATTGCTTAAAAGTTCAATAATTCTTCCGTATTCCTCTTCCGTTTTGAGGTTAAAAGTGAGTTTGCAGCCGCCTTTGCTGTCGGTTTTTAAGTCTACCGGCACAGAAAATTTCTTGGAAAAATCCTTTTTAATTTGTTTTTGAGCATCAGAGAGTTTCGGCCTTTGTACTTTAAACATCGCTTTTTTCTCAGTATTTTCAGGATTTTCCTCAGGATTTTCGTCCTTATTTTCTTCGTCAACTATATGCTCAAAAATAAAACCGTCCGGGTCTTTTACGAGTTGTTCTACCTGACGTGCAGAGAGTTGATAGTTAAGAACTTTTTGAAACAAATCCAATTGAATTTCGGGGTCTTCCACGCTGATTAAAGGGCGGATTTGTCCGACTGTGATTTTTTTGTTTCTTAACGCTGCCTGCATTTGGTCAGGTAACTTCAAGAGTCTAAGCGAGTTAGTAATTGTTGTACGGCCTTTTCCGAGTTGCGTGCTGAGTTCGTCTTGTGTCAAATGACACTCTTCTATAAGGCGGTTGTAAGTAAGGGCAACTTCAATCGAGTTCAAATCCTCTCTCTGAATGTTTTCCACCAAAGCCATTTGAAGCATTTTGATGTCGTCAGCCTCGGTGATATAAGCGGGAACTTTTTCAAGTCCCGCGAGTTTTGAGGCTCTAAAACGCCTTTCTCCCGAAATGATTTCGTATTTTCCGCCGTCTACTTTTCTGAGCGTTAACGGCTGAATTATGCCCAAAGCCTTGATAGACTCGCTTA
The DNA here is from genome assembly GCA_016287995.1 of Bacteroidales bacterium. Classification (GTDB taxonomy): domain Bacteria; phylum Bacteroidota; class Bacteroidia; order Bacteroidales; family UBA3824; genus UBA3824. Next base: position 2,054 of record JAEEXW010000406.1, on the reverse strand, counting down.
ATTCGGCGATTTTTTCCTCGTCAAAATCCGTTCTCGGTTGAGTGGGATTAGGGACGATAAGTGTGATGTCTACCGCCGCAATTTCGCCGGTGTTAACAACCGCTTCGGGGTCGGGATTAAACGTCGAATTGTCCGCTAAAAGCGAATTTAATCCGCGTCCTAATCCGAGTCTTGGTTTGTTGCTCATTTCTTTTTTTGCCGTTAAAAATTGATTAATGTTAAAAAAAATTAGGCTTTTGCGTCTTTTTCGAGGATTTCTTTTGCGAGGTTTAAGTAGTTTACCGCGCCGTTGGAATCCGCGTCGTATTCAATAACCGGTTTTCCGAAAGAGGGTGCCTCAGACAGACGTACATTTCTCAAAATCAGTGTCTTAAACACCATATCCTGAAAATGCTGCCTAACCTCTTCAACTACTTGATTGGAGAGTCTGAGCCTTGAATCGTACATTGTGAGTAAGAAACCTTCGATTTGGAGTTGCGGATTAAGCCTTGCCTGAATCATTTTAACGGTGTTCAGAAGTTTTCCAAGACCTTCCAAAGCGAAATATTCGCACTGAACGGGGATTATTACCGCGTTTGCTGCGGTTAAAGCATTGACTGTCAAAAGACCGAGAGACGGCGAGCAGTCAATCATAATATAATCGTAATCGTTTTGGACTTTTTCAAGAAACGATTTCATTTTATATTCCCTTTGTTCTTGGTTGAGGAGTTCGATTTCTGCGCCCACGAGGTCTATGTGCGAGGGAATCAAATCGAGTCCGTCCGTACAAGTTTTAAGGATAACGTCCTTAGGTTCAATGTCATCGGTCAAACAATCGTAAATACTTTTTTCGATGTTTTTGAGTTCAAAACCCAAACCCGATGTACAATTAGCCTGCGGGTCAGCGTCGATTAGAAGGATTCTTTTTTCCAACACTGCGAGCGAAGCACCGAGGTTAATAGAAGTTGTGGTTTTGCCAACACCGCCTTTTTGGTTGGCAATTGCAAATACTTTTGACATGTTTTATGTTGTTTTTTTACTGTCTAATCATAAAATATTATCCGAGCGCAAAGGTAGAAATTTTTTTCGGATTACAATAGCAAAAGAAAGAAAAATTTACATTCTGTTAATATTGACAATTTTTTTATATATTTGCCGCTTTGATAACATAATACATTTTTTATGAAAAGACACAATTTAATTATGAGTATTTTATCCTCTGCCGCTTTGCTGACGGATTGTTCGGGCGGCGGAAAAACTCTTCCTCAGTTGGGCTCTGCGCCTATTGACGAGGTAATTGCGGCTATGACTGAGGACGAAAAAGTTCTTCTTCTTTTGGGCTGCGGACAAAGGGACGTCAACGAGCCGATTGCTGTTGTCGGCGCAACCGATGACATTATTCCCGGTGCAGCGGGTACAACTCACGGCGTTGAAAGGCTCGGTATTCCGCCAATGGTTTTAGCCGACGGACCGGCTGGTCTTAGAATCAAACCGCAAAGGGATTCTTCGGAAAAGACATTTTATTGTACTGCTTTTCCGATAGCCTCGTGTCTATCCTCAACTTGGAACAAAGAACTCGTTAACCAAGTAGGAGAGTCTATGGGTCAAGAAGTTAAGGAGTACGGTGTGGACGTGATTTTAGGTCCTGGCGTTAACATTCACCGCAATCCGCTTTGCGGCCGAAACTATGAGTACTATTCTGAAGACCCCGTACTCGCAGGTAAGACCGCAGCCGCAATTATAAGAGGTATTCAACAAAACGATGTAGGAACTTCAATCAAACACTTTGCGGCAAACACTCAGGAAACTATCCGTACAAGTACCGATTCGAGGGTTACGCCGAGGGCACTAAGAGAAATTTATTTGAAGCCTTTTGAAATCGCTTTGAACGAGGCTTCTCCGTGGACTGTTATGACCTCGTACAACTATCTTAACGGCACGTACACTTCCGAAAGCAAAGAACTCAGCATTGATGTTTTAAGAGGCGACTTCGGTTTCAAAGGTCTTGTGATGACCGACTGGTTTGCGGGTCTTGACGCCGTAGCGCAGGTAAACGCCGCAAACGATTTGCTTAT
>JAEEXW010000405.1 GCA_016287995.1 Bacteroidales bacterium | reverse complement strand
TTCTTGCGCTGATTTTAGTGTTTGCCCACATAAAAATTTCGAGAACGATTTCTTCGGGTCTTGACGGTATTAGAAGTTATTTGACACAACTTAGCAAAGGTATTTTGCCTGATAAGGAGATTAAAATTAACACTAACGATGAACTCGCTGAAATGGCTGACAACTTGAATACCTTTTCGCGCGGTCTTAAACAAACTACTGAATTTGCAACGACAATCGGTTCAGGTAATCTCGGAACGGATTTCAAACCGCTTTCTGAAAACGATATTTTGGGTAATTCGCTTCTTGAGATGCGTGCCAATCTTTATAAATCTCAACAGGAAGATGAGAAACGTCAGCATGAAGACGATTTAAGAAAGTGGGCTAACGAAGGTTTGACACAGTTTTCGGAAATTTTGCGTCAAAGTACGAGCAATATTTCAGACCTTGCAAACAACGTTTTGAAAAACCTCATTCACTTTCTTAACGCAAATCAAGGCGGACTTTTTCTTTACAACGATTCTGACAAAGAGGACATTCACTTGGAACTCGTTTCCTCTTACGCCTACAATCAGGAAAGAAAAAAGAAAAAGAAAATATATTTGGGCGAAGGACTTATCGGTACGTGCGCGATCGAAAAATCTTACGTTTACTTGACCGATTTGCCCAACGATTATTTGACGATAACCTCAGGTCTTGGCGGCAGCAATCCGTCATGCCTTTTGATTATGCCGTTGAAAGTTGAAGAACAGATTTTCGGCGTTATGGAAATCGCGTCTTTCAAGAAGATGGAAAAACATGAAATCGACTTTGTGGAAAAAGTTTCCGAGTCAATTGCCTCCACGCTTTCAATCGCAAAAATCAACCAGAGAACCGTTGAACTGCTTTCACAATCTCAGCAGCAAGCCGAGGAAATGGCATCACAAGAAGAGGAAATGCGTCAAAACTTGGAAGAACTTCAAGCAACACAGGAAGAGTCGGCAAGAAAAGAGGCAGAAATGCAGTCTATCTTGAACGCCGTTCACTCATCTTCTCTTGTTATAGAGTACGATTTGACAGGAAGAATCACGAGCGTCAACGAGTCGTTCTGCCGCACACTGAACCTTCAACGCGAACAAGCAATAGGTAGAAATCAAGACGAATTCCGCGATGCTTCCGATCCGCTTTCGATGCAAGATTCTGACTTTTGGTCGAGGGTAAAGGATGGCGAGGTTATCAAAAGAACCGACAAATATTTAGTTTCGGGCGAAGAGCACTGGCTGCAACAAGTTTTCACGCCGATTTTGGACTCTGACGGTTTTCCGTACAAAATCCTCAATATGGCAACCGATATTACTTCCAACAAAAAGCAGGAGATTGAACTTCAAGTTCAAGCCGAAAAAATGGCTGCTCAGGAAGAAAAACTCCGTCAGAATTTGGAAGAACTGCAAAAAACTCAGGATTCAATGAGAGAACAGCAGAGCGAACTCAACGAGATGAACTCAAAACTCAAAAACAATGAGGAAATTCTCGTTAAGGCGGTTGAAAAATCCAAACAGCAGGAAAACGAACTTCAACAGAAAGTTCAGGAACTCAACAAGTTGCACAAAGAGTTGGAGATTCAGCAGGCAGAAATTCTCGACCAAAACCGCGTACTTCAAGAAAAAGAGCAACTTCAAGCCAAAGCCCTCTTGGACGCAGACAAAAACCTCGAAAGGGCAAGAATCAAAATTATGGCAGAATTTGTCAGAAATCTTGAACGTCAGGTTTCCGTTATGGGAAAGGCAGAAGAAAAACTCAGAGCCGTCAACAACATTCCACCGGCAATTGTCGAGGAAATACACGACATAAACACAGACTTTAAGATTTTGATTTCAAAATACAAAGTGGAATAAATAGGTTAATAAAAAAATCGGAGTCCGAAAAGGATTCCGATTTTTTTTTTGCGACTTAAAACTCAGTTTCCGCTTTTTTCAAAAATTCCTTACAACATTCCTTGTTGACCAAAATGCCTGTCGTTTTGGCTTTTACAAAATTTTCAGAAACATAAAAATAACCTTTGAAATTACCGACTGCACCCCAAGAATTTTTTACTTTATAAAACTTGTTGCCGTTTTGGTCGGTTGCCGTGCCAACAATGTGCATTCCGTGGTCATCGGTGGTTTTGCGGTTAAGGAAGTCTGTCTGACGGCTTTCCTGAGTAACAGAAATTTCCAAACCGGGACGCGTAAGACGCTCTGCTTTAAGTGTTTGTTCGTCAACTGAGAGTTGTTTAAACTCTTCGATTTCCTTTTTTGAAAGTTTGTCGGCGTAAATTCCGGGCAAAAGCGCATAGCCGCGTCTGAAATCAAAACCGTCTTCCGAAACATCAGAAGCCCACAAAACGGTGTGTCCCAAAGCCAAAGAATTGTCAATAATTGTAATTAAATCGTCAACCTTGACATTCAAAAACAACGACCAACGCCAGTTGTCGGGCAATTCGAGCGGAAAAAACTTGTAAAATCCGTGATGCGAAAACGATGTTACCTGAATAAAGTCGGAATATTTCAGTTTGCAGTATTCCTCGGCAAAAGTTTTGGGCGTGTAAGTTTTTCCATTGTATTCAAACGTTTCGGGAATTTCGCCGAAATACTTATCCAACAGCGCGTTATAACCGCTAATCCAGTTGGTATCCAAGAGGTTTTGATCCTCGTCTGCAACAGAATCAGCATAATTTTTCAGAGCCTCGTCCAATTCTGAATGGTCGATTGAGGACTCTCCGTCCCTGAGATTTTTATAAATTTCCTCCGGCATCAAACCGTAATCGCGCATAACTTGAAAATTGTCCAAGAAATAACTGCCCTGACTGAATGTCATATTTCCGTGAAGCATGACATATTTTTTTGCGCGGTCAAGGTAATTGTTTCTGACGATGAACATTTCCGACAAATCAGGCGGATTTTTTAAACCGTTTTTAATCATTTCGGACTCCAAAAACGAGGTGGACGAAAAACACCAGCACGTTCCGGAATATCCTTGATCTTCAACCGGCATACATTCAAGCGTATTTTTGTCGGTAAAGACAAACTTGTTTTGTGCA
>JAEEXW010000404.1 GCA_016287995.1 Bacteroidales bacterium | reverse complement strand
AAATAGAATCGTTGAAATGGATTAAGAAAAATATAACACAATTTGGCGGCGACCCCGAAAACGTTATGATTTTCGGTCAGAGTGCGGGTGCAGGCAGCGTTAAAACTATTTGCGCATCGCCTCTTGCAAAAGGTCTTTTTCAAAAGGCTGTCATAATGTCAGGCGGTGGTATGACGGTAAACTCTCCGAAGGGCGCAGCTGCCGATGCCAATATGCGCAAAATTTTCCCGGTCTTAACGTTTGAAGAATCTCAACAGCAAAACAAAGCAGTTCTTGACTGGGCTAACATCACCACGCTTGAAGCAATGCGTAAAGCCTCCACGGAAGTTATTTACACCGTAGGAACGATTCACAATCAAGTTACCAAAAAGAATGCTTATATGACTGCAATGCCGATTATCGACGGCTATTGTAACACTAAAAGTTTTGACGAGGCGGCTCAAGATGGCTCTCTTGTAGATGTTCCGTACATGATAGGTTACACTCTTGACGACCTCGGCGACATGGCGGAGGGCATTGCGGCTTTTTGTCTCAACCGCGAAGAAAAAGGCTCAAAGGCTTGGGCATACGAGTTTGCACGTCCGCTTCCTGACGACGGTTCTCACCCCGAAGACTATTTAAAAGGAGCATTTCATTCGTCGGATTTGTGGTACGTTTTCAAATCGTTGCAGCATTGTTGGAGACCGTGGACTAAGGGCGACTGGGATTTGTCAGAAAAAATGCTGACGGCTTGGACCAACTTTGCCAAATTCAACAATCCCAACGGCGCACAAGACGGCGACTGGAAACCTTACACCAAAGACAACGCCAAGTTTCAACTTTTCAAACTTGACGCCCAAGACAAAGAGAACACCGAAATGGGTGATCCCATCAAGTCCACACGTCCGAGTCAATGGGGCATGGGCGCACCAAAATAAAAAAAACGGAGAGCAGGCTTTTCGCCTGCCTCCGTTTATTTTACCATCCACACATTCAGCGAGATATACCCTTGACCGAAACCGACGGTGCAGACAAAGATTGCATTGTTGAGCCACGCATATTTTCCGTTGTTGGGTGCCTCAAATTTCGGCGAAGTGCGGAAATAAAACCGCGGATTGCCGTTTTCATCGTTGCCCGTAACTATAAGTCCGGCGTTGCGGATATGAATGTTAACCCCGTCATCAGTACGGATACAATAAATGGCTTCAAGTTCGTTGCGGGCGTTTTGATGGTCAACATACTGATAATCAGCACCGCCGCTGAGAATCGTGCCTTTGAGCCTCGGACCTTCAAAAGTGCCGCCCGTAATAGGAATCACCACGCGCTCGCCACGTGAGGTCTGTCCGCACGAAAACGCAGGATCACAGGTTACTTTCAGTTCCATAACATACTCCAATTCAGGAGGTTTTGGCACGTTGTCCTGCGCCAAAGCATTGAAAGCAATCATTACCAACAATGCCAAAGATAAAAATAATGACTTCATAATATTAAACGTGTTTTTTAATACAAAATATTCCCTTGTTCATCGAATCTAATTTGCTGCCCTAACGACATTGTAATTGGCTCTTTATCAACCATAAACGTGATTTTTTTCGCCAAATATCCTGACAAAAACGTCCCTTTTTCGCTGAGTTTTACGGGCGAATTTGCCGAAATTATAAATCTTACGCCGTCGGAAGATGTAACCTTAAAATTTTCAGAAGGCGTTATAAACCTTATTTTGCCGCTCGCGTAAAACTCCACCGGAGAATTTTCTGCGGAAGAAACCTCCTGATTGTCAACCGTAACCGAAATACTCGCGTTGAGCGTCCCTCTGAAAACCTGTCCGTCATCAGTAAAAAAAATCCGTGAGCCGCGCCTGAACTCTCTGTATTTTCCGTCCAAACATTCCGCCAAAATGTTAACCGCCAAAACGCCCTGCGTTACCTTGCCCCTCGAATTGAATTTCAAGACTCCCGACGGCGAAAACAAAACCAAAGGACCCGTTGTCCAAAGGTCGGTTTCAAAAGCCGGCGTGCCTTCGATTACCAGACCGTTGCTGTTTTGTTTATACGACGTGCCGCCTTTGAAAAGCATTTTTATGCCCGTTGTCTGCAACAAAGAATCCCTTTGAAGCGTGTCAACATTAACGCCCAAAGTCATGCAACTTATTGACAAAAACGCAATTAATAACACAATTTTAAATTTTCCCATAATAGCAGTTGCGGTTTTAACAAAAAAACATTACTTTTGCGACAGCAAAATTAAGTTTTTTTTTAATATAATATGGCTTTCAAATCAGGTTTTGTTAATATTGTCGGCAACCCGAATGTCGGGAAATCGACGCTTATGAATATTTTGGTCGGTGAAAAACTCTCCATCATCACCGCTAAAAGTCAGACTACGCGCCACAGAATCATGGGCGTTGTTACAACCGACGATTATCAAATCGTTTACAGCGACACCCCCGGCGTTTTAAAACCCGTTTACAAACTTCAAGAATCTATGCTCAACTATTCTGAGTCGGCTCTTGAAGACGCAGACGTAATTCTCTATATTACAGACGTTTTGGAGACCAAAACCAAAAACAAATTTTTCCTCGAAATGGTAAACCGCGTAAAATGTCCGGTTATCATTTTGGTTAACAAAATTGATTTGGCTTCCTCACAGGAAAAAGTCGTTGAAATCATAGGCGAATGGAAAACTCTTGTTCCAAAAGCCGAAATTTATCCCGTAAGTGCGCTTATGAAATTCAATACGGAAAACATTTTGGACAAAATAGTTTCACTTTTGCCCGAAAATCCGCCGTATTTTGAGAAGGACCGTTTAACCGACAAGCCGGAAAGATTTTTCGTTTCGGAAATCATACGTGAAAAAGTCCTCGAAAACTACGACAAAGAAATCCCGTATTCAGTGGAAGTTGAAGTAGAAACTTTCAAGGAAGAAGAAGAGATTATCCGCATACAATCGGTCATAAATGTTATCCGCGAATCCCAAAAAGGTATCATAATAGGCAAACAAGGTGCGGCTCTCAAAAAACTCGGCTCTATGGCAAGAAAAGAACTCGAAACGTTTTTTGGCA
>JAEEXW010000403.1 GCA_016287995.1 Bacteroidales bacterium | reverse complement strand
GACGCAATCATAAACGACGAAATCGAAAAGGCGGTTTTGAAAAAACGCAAAGAAGAGGAAGAACGCCGCCGCAACACAAAAGTACTTGTCGCAGAAAATGATACAGAAGATAGCAACTCAATGCGCAAGGTCTTTAAAACACTGCTTTTGATAATTCTCTGTATGATTGTAATCTGGGGCGGAATAAAATTATACAAAAACGGTTTCCGTATCCCTGATTTTGGCACAGAAAGCGTTTTGCAAGAAGAGTTTAAACGAGGCGACAAAGTATACGTAAACTGTCCGACCGAACTTACTGAAACTGTTAACGGAAAGGCAGTTATGAAATGCGCTAAAAATCAAGAAGTTGAAGTAGTTGAAGTTTTGTATCAATACGTTGAAGTGAAAACTTCCGGAAAACGCGGCTACATCGACAAACGCTATCTAAGCCATTACAAACACTAAAAACACTAAAAAAGCATGTTATCACTACTGAAAAAAATATTAATCAACGCCGAACCCGTGGAAACGTTCAGCATTCAAGGACGCAAACCGGCGCAAGAAGACGATTTTTTTGTCTCCGAAAAGAAAAACGGCAGACAATTGCTTTTTGTCGCAGACGGTGTCGGCGGACACGGACACGGCGATTTTGCAAGCGGAAAAACCGTAGAAGTCTTCAAAGAGGCTTTTGAAGAAATGCCGAATGAGATCAACGTCAAAGAGTTTTTATACTCAACAATTTTGAAAGCAGCCCATCAGGTTTTGGACAAATGCCTCGAAGACCCCGCTTACAAAAATTGCGGCACAACAATTTCCGGCTTTTTCATTAGCGGTAACATTTACCATACTTTCAACGTCGGGGACAGTAGAGTTTACCTTTTCAGCGATGGAGTTTTAAGCCGCGAAACCCACGATCATTCTGTCGTTCAGGAACTTCTTGATTCGGGACAAATCACCGAAGAAGAGGCGTTTGTACACCCGAAAAGAAATATGATGACCTCCGCAATCGGTCAAAACCTCCATATAATGAAAGTTGACGTTTCGGAGCCGAGAGAACTTTTGCCGGGTGATGTCTTGATGGCGTTTTCGGACGGAGTTCACGACGCTCTTACCGACAATATGATTTTCAACATTGTCAAAGAATACAAAAACGCAGAAGGCTTGGCTGAAAGGCTCGTTAACTCGGCATTTGAAGCAGGTGGCAAAGATAACATTACAGCAGTGATTTTCAGATATTTAGGATAAAAAAGATGGAAAAATTATTGGCTTTGTTTTTCAACGACGATTTCCTTGAAGCAGCAATACAGCCTTTTGAGGAAAGTAATAAATATTACTTTTATTTCAAAGTCAACCCCTACTCTCAGCATATTGACTCAGGGGCAGACTATGAAAAAAAATTTCGCGACCGTCAGGGACTTTTCTTAGGCGATTTGATAAAAAATATCGAAGAAGGAAAAAGTTTCAACGTTGAAAATTTTTCAGGAGAATACATAACGCTTTTTGATTGTATCATCAAGTCAGTCAGAGATTTATACGCAGAAAAGTTAAGTTTCTTTGATAATTCTTTTTCTATAAGCGATGCAACTGTAATCAACGCAGCAGCAGTGTTTTCTGACAATATTTCCGAAAACGCCAAGAAAAAAATTACGGACTATTTCCTTTCAAAAAATATCGTCATCAACTCCACGCAAAGTCTTGACTGCTTGGCGGTTAAATATTTTGCGAAAGAAAAAGGGCTGTTTTGTCAAAACAGAACGTTTGCAGTTTTGGAAGCGTTGGGCGGCAACCTCAACATGTCGGTAGTAAAAGCCGACAACAAAACTTTCAGCCGCGGACAATTCCGTCAGTTCAAAGGTTACGGCATTGACCCGATGGTAAAAGTCATCGCCGAAAAAATCGTCGGCAGCGCAAACCTCACCGGACACCTCATCAACACAGAAAACCAAGAGGAACTAAACACGGAAATCATAAGACATTACGACAAAGCAAAGGCTGTAATCCGTCATTTTGAACAAAACGCGGAAAAACACACGATAAAAATTTCGACGGCTTTTGCCTGCAATCCTGACCACAAAATTTCCGTAACACTTTCCTTTGACGATTTGAAACAGACCGCCAGCGATATTTCGCGGCAGTATCCGGCAATGTTTACGAACAGTTTTCTTAGCGGCTCCGAGGTAAAAATCAGCACACTTGAAAACGTGATTTTAATCGGCGACACGCTTGGCAATCCGTCTGTTTTGCAGGAGTTCAATACGCTTGCAGGCACAAAAATCCGGCATTTCAGCGATACGGAGGCGGAAAACTTTTTGAAGGCGGTTTTTGAGACCGAGCCCCTGCCCGCAGCCGAAATTCAGGACGAAGAGGCAACGGCGTTTATGTTTGGAAATCAGGAAGAAGAAAAGCCGCCGGTAATTCAGCAACAGCCTGTGATTCAACAGCCTGTCTATAAAGAAATTACGGAATTGAATATCAATTCTTTAACCCCCGGAAAAAACATTTATATCGACACTTTTGACCCGACACCCGGCAAAGGCGCGGCGTTTCAGGAGTTTGAGTTTACGGGCGGGAGAATGTTCAAGGTTTTGTCGAGCGGACGGTCTCTCAAACCGGGCGACATGGTTCAGACGGTTTTTGATGTCTGGAAACTTGAAATGCAGTTGGATTTTTTGGTAACAAGAGGCGCAAAAAATTTAGGCAAATTCAGGACGAGAATCGTCAAAAAAATAAGGGTAAAATAAAAAAAGCAGAATTATGGGGGAAAATTCCGAGTTGGAATATCTTTCGGCGGAACTTTTGAAAGTGATGCAGGAAGAGCAGAAAGCGCAAAACGAGTTGTCGGTTTTAAAAGACCGAGAATCGGAATTGCGCCGCCGGATTGCGTGTCTTACTCCGCCCCCGCCAAAACGCAGAGTGCAGACTTCCGAAAGTTTTGTCGGGGAAAACATACTCGGCAAAATCGGAATCATCATAATCGTCATAGGACTTATCGCCCTGCTTAAATACCTGTTTGACAGAGGTTTTCTCAGCACTTTCGGCAAAGTTGCAGCCGGATACATAATGA
>JAEEXW010000016.1 GCA_016287995.1 Bacteroidales bacterium | reverse complement strand
AAAACCAACGTGCCTAATCCCGCTATTAATCCGAATATCAGCACGTAAGCCAACAAAGGATGCATCCCAAAATCGCGGATGTTTCGATTGAGGAGTTTGAATTGGAGGCTAAGGTAATTTTTCAACATAAAAGTTTTGACTATTGCTTTATCAAGATTTTTATTTCAAATTAAATCTATCAAAAATTGGCAGACCAATAGGAAATTCTGTTAGTTTCATCAGCGGAAGTTTTTTGATGTCAACAGTTGATTTTTCTGGATGGTCAGTGTCGCAACCGGGAAAATCACTTTGTATTGCCTTGTTGGTTAGGGTGTTGTACGAAATATAATAACATCTGCATCCAAGGTCGGGTACTCTTTCCCAATGGTAATTTACGCTGCCGCCAATAAGACAGAAGTCATTATCTTGATAACGAAGCATATACACCAAAGTATATTCCTCATAATAACCACTTTCACCCTCTTCGTCAACTTCTTGGTAGGTGGTTTCTGCCGACATTCTTAAAACTCCTCTCTCTGTGATTGTTACATTTAGTTGACGTGCAAGCGAATCCAACTGAAATGTTTTGTAAAGTTTATACCCTCCGTCGTCTCCACCCCAATATATTGCAAAATAAGCAGTTACTCTTTCGCCTATCTCACCGTCTACATTTTCGGCGATAACGAGATCTTTTATGCCATCTTTGTTCAAATCACCTTCGGCAATTATCGTTTTTTCTTTTCCAAGGTAGAGGTTGTCTTTTCCCTCATTTTGAAAACGCTTGGTTGTAAACTTATTTTGCGCAGATACATTTAGTACTGCTACAATTATGAGAATGATAGATAAAATGTTTCTTTTCATATTATTATAAGTTTTATTTTTTTATATTAAACACCAATGCAATTATTGCAATCAGAACAATTACAACAGCCAATATCATTAGGACATTTCCCATGATAGTCCAAACCGTACCAAAAACTGCTTCTTGTGTGCTTGTGGTAATTCTGTCGCCACCTACAACAAGGATATTTTTATCGTCAAACACCTTGAAATCAGCCTTTCCGCCGCCAAGACGCACCGCAAATGTAGCCTTGTCGTTGTTCGTCATATACGTAAGATTGTAACGTGTGTCGAATGTCAGACCGTTGTCACCAAAATGCTTTGTTAACTCTTCAACATTGTCGCCAAATTTATCAAAAATATCTTTAACAACCTTTTCGGGGTCGGAAATATTAACTTGACGATTTGGATAATACCGCGAATCAATAGAAAAATTTTCTTTTTTTTCGGGATTGAGTTCCGACGAAAAAATTCTCTCTGACCTTTTGAGCAACGAGAATAAAAATGTCAGAGAATCATGGTTTAAGATTTCAACACCGTTATTAAAACAAAGCGGTGCAGACACTTGACTATACGGTTTTTCCTCCCAAATTGAATAATACGGCGTTTGACCTGCTTCAACCAAATTCTTGCGATAATATGTTAAAGTTTCTTCTACGATGTCAACACATAAGTAATTTCCGTTCAAGACATTAAGTACTGTGTCTTTTATTGTTGGCGAGTTTTTGAAAACGTAATTTTTTATAAGATAATTTTTAGGTTCGTCGTTGATAGCCTTTGAAATTTCGTCATCGGTTTCAAGTACGGGTAAAGTTTCAAGACGGTCTTGCAAAAATTTTTCTTCTGACGACAGATATGTTGCAATCCCTTTCATGTACCGACCCGTAAAAAACAGACCAATACACGTCAACAACACTAACACAATCACCACCATTAAGCAACCTTTGCTTTTTTCCTTGTTTTTTTCCATAACAATCTTTACTTCATTTTGCTATTTTCCACTCATCCACCGTCCTCTTTTTGCTTGAAAAATTTACGCCGATTTTCCATATTTTTCTGTTCTCAAATGAGAACTTTTTGGCGTATTCTTTTTCGTCGATTTGGGCTAATGCTTCCTCAGCGGATTTGTTGAGTTTAAACTCAAAAATGAAAATTGATTTTTGTGAAAATACTACAAAATCAATGCGCCCGTCGGATGTGCGGATTTCGGTTTGAACATTGAGCCCGCAAGTTGCCAAAATCGCGTACAGAAGGTTCTGATAATACCATTCGGGATATTTGTCGGGGTCGGCATCGGGGTAAGGAATCTTTCGCAAAAAATCCTGCAAATGAGTCAAAAGGATTTCGGGATTGTCCTCTTTGATGGCAGTAACCACCGAGCGACGGAAAATATCGTTGTTGAAGCCGATGTCTTCTTCGATATAATTTTTAATCAAACTCTCTGAAAATCCATATCTTACCTCCTTGTTTGGAAAACCGATAATGTATTGGTCGAAGTCGGGGTCATAACTTTTGATGCTCAGATAGCCGCTCTGATAGAGGAATGGAACGATGTCAGAAATGCGTTCAATAGGAGTATTGAAACGTCCTGCACTCATATACGTATTTTCCAACTCGTTGATTTGTAGATTGTTGTTTTGACGCATAAGAGCAATAAGCGATGATGGAGTGGCTGTTTCAATCCAATAACTATTTAACTCACATTCTGTCAATGCTCTAAACAGGCTATACGGGTTGAAAACTCCGATATTCTTTCTTGAAAAATGGTAGCCGTCGTATCGCTGTTTCAAAATTGACACCATTGTTTCAAAAGCAACGTTCATCGTATCGGCAAACTCGTTGACATAATCTTTCAAAGTCGTAGTCAATTCGGAATCTGTAATGCCGCAAAGTGTAGCATAATTTTTATTCAACGAAATGTCTGTCAGGTTGTTGAGTGTCGAAAATATCGACATTTGGCTGAATTTTGTGATGCCCGTTATGAAGACGAACTTCAAAATCGGGTCCAAATCCTTAATCGGCGAAAAGAGATTGTTCATATGTACCCGCACGGCTTTTTGGGTTTCGCTGTCGGTGATAGTGTTGAGCATCAACGCATCGTACTCGTCGATGAGGAGGACAACTGGACGTCCAGTTTTTGCGTTGGCGGTTTCGATAATCCTCTGCAAACGGTCGTTGAAACTGATATTTGGCTTTTGGTCTTCGGTCAGGTTTTCTACTTCGCGAACAATGCCGAGTTTGTATTCCTGTTCTGACAAGGTTTTTGACACAAATTTGACAATCTCTTCCAATCTGTCTGACTTGCATTTGGCAAAACTCAAATTAACAACAGGATATTCCGTCCATTCGGTTTCCAATTGCTCTATTTTCAGACCTTTAAATAGTTCCTTTTTGCCCTCGAAATACGCCTGCAACGTGCTTATCAGCAACGATTTGCCAAAGCGTCGCGGACGGGAGAGGAAAAAATATTTCTGCGGCTTGACAAGTTGGTATATCAAGTCGGTCTTGTCGATGTAAACCATATCGTGGTTGACAATCTCCGAAAACGTCTGTATGCCGATTGGTAGTGGTTTCATAGTGTAATAAGTTTTGTCTACAAGTGCAAAGATAATGATATTTTTATTGTCAATAAAATTTTTTTATACCCACGTTTTATTATGATCTCCACTAAACAAAAGCCCCGTTAAAACGGTATAAATGCCATTTCAACGGGGTTTTATCCTAAAATCCAACTTTAAATTTGGTATTTCGTTAAGAGATTATTTTTGTTTTTCTTTACGTTTTAGCAGTTGAATACGCAACGCTTCCAAAGCGGTATCAACAGACTCCTCAAAAGCCTTCGTTGATTTCTCTGCAAAAATGTCCGCACCAGGAACCTCTACGCGGATTTTTGCTACTTTGCTGTCATAATTCTTACTCTGCGAACGCTCCAAAGACAGATAAACTTCCGCTTTGATAATGTCGTCGGCAACCTGCGCCAATTTTGCGACTTTGTTCTGAATGAACTCTTCGAGCTTCGCATCTGCATTAAAGTGAATAGATTCAATTGTTACGTTCATATTCTTTTCCTCCATTGTTTTTATGCCCGGGGGTGGGCTTGTTTATATATTTTACTTAATTGTTCGTATGTTGTATGCGTGTAAATCTGCGTTGCTTGCAAATTTGCATGCCCCAACAATTCTTTTATCGCATTAATATCTGCACCGTTGTTCAAAAGAGCCGTCGCAAAACTATGTCTTAAAATATGAGGCGAATTTTGCGTAACACTATTCGTTGTTTCAAGATACTTTTTAACAATTCTGTACACCAATTTTGCGTACATTTTCTTGCCATTTCTTGTTCTGAACAAATAATCGTTTAGCCCAGCAAACAAAGGTTGCAGTTTTTCAAGCAATTCCTTGCTAATTGGAATAATACGGGTTTTGTTGCCCTTACCGTGAACCGTTATATTAAGATTCTTTCTGTCAACATCGCCGCACTTGATATTAATAAGTTCGGTTTCTCTGACACCCGTATCGTAAAACAATTCTAAAATGAGCCTATCCCTATACCCCTCGTCAACCTCCTGAAACAAAGGCATATTATCAAGCAATTCGTCCATTTTCCCTTCCGGAACAAATTGCGGCAGACGTACAGGTTTTTTAACGTTTTTGATTCCCTCTGTCGGACTTTTTGCAATTCCGCCTTTTGTCATAGCCCATTTAAAAAACTTTCTCAAAGCCGAGAGTTTTCTATTAATCGTTACAGGAGAACAACCTAAGGTTTTCAGGGTCATAAGCCAATGCTTTACGATTTTAGAATCTACAAGGCTCAAATCCGAAGAAAACATTTCTTTTTTGTAATGCTCAAAAAACTCTTTCAAATCCGAAATATATGCCGTTACAGTATGCGGACTATAACGCCTTTCGTATTTTAAATGGTCTTCAAAAACCGTTAAAATTTCAGTATCTAAATTTAGAAACATTTTTTTGAACTGACAAAATTATTTTCGATTTTTTTTCAAAAAAAAACTTAAAAACCATGGAACGCACTGATTGTTAAAACGTTTTATCTGGCGTTTCCCGTTTTTTTCTGCTATTCCACATAAACCCGTTTGACACGCTGATTTATACCCGTTAAAATCTCGTAAGGTATTGTGCCTATTGAGTTTGCCATTTCAATAAGTTTTTTGTTTGTGGAGAAAATCACAACCTCATCGCCTACCTTGCAGTCTATTCCCGTGATGTTGACCATGCACATATCCATGCAAATATTGCCGATGATAGGAGCACGTTTTGAATTAATTTCCACAAACAGATTGCCATTACCAAATTTTCTGTTAAGGCCATCAGCATAACCTACGGGAATAAGCGCAATACGGGAGTCCTCACTGATTTTGCCACGTCGATTGTAGCCCACGGTTTCGGTTTTCGCGATGTTCTTTATTTGAACGATGTTAGTTTTCCATTTTGAAATACCCATCAACTTGTCCGTTGCCTGATAAGCCACACCGTAAAGTCCGATTCCGAGCCTTACCATGTCAAACTGATATTGTCTTAAACGCTCAATTCCAACCGAGTTGCAAATATGTCTTAACGGATTTAAACCAGTTTTTGCGCAGACAATATCCGCCATAGAGGTAAAACGCTCGGTTTGAAGCACCGAAAAACTATCTTCCGTTTCGTCGTCTGCAGCCACAAAATGCGTAAACACGGATTTCAAATCCAAAACGTCCTTATTTTGGTTGACTAACGCGCAAAAATCGTCCAACTCTTCCGGCATAAAACCCGAACGATGCATTCCTGTATCAAGTTTTATATGAACAGGGTAATGTTTTATACTCTTCGACCGCAAAATTTCTATAAATTTCTCGGTTCTTTCCGTCGAAAAAAGTACGGGTTCTAGTCGGTAATTTGCCAACTGCTTATAATTTCTGAGGTCATAATTCATTACGATTATCGGCAACTTTATGTTACGCCGTCTTAACGCGATGCCTTCTTCGGCAAAAGCCACGCAAAGATAGTCTACGGAGTTGTTTTCCAAAGTGTTTGCCAACTGATAAGTGCCTGAGCCGTAACAGTTTGCCTTTACCATCGCAATCATTTTGGTCTGCGGCTGCAAAAGCGAACGGTAATAATTGAGGTTGTGTTTGAGAGCCGTAAGCGAAACCTCCAAAACCGTATCGTGATTACCGATGTTAAAAAAGTCGAAAACATCGGCAAAATCTTCATACTTTTCGCCCTTGAAAATTATGCCATAATTTTGATACTCCCCGTAACTGAAATTGTTGATATAATCCTGAACCGTATCGTATTTAGTAATCCTAATATCTTCATTATAAGGAATTTGCGAAAAATATCCTATAAAAACTATTTTCCTGATTTCTGCACTTTTTGCAAGAAAAAACAGTCCTTCAAAAAACTCTTCTGCGCTGAAATTTTCAAAGTCGGGATTTTTAATCACAGCACAACGCCCCTCAAATTGATGTTGCCGCGCCAAAAAGTCAAAAGTTTTGGAAATTGAATACAGATTGTTGACAGAAGAAAAACACGAAATCAGTCCCATATTAAACTCCGCGTCGCGCATTTTTATTTGGTCGTCGGGGAGGCGGAGAGCCTCAAAAATCTTTTTGTGGCTTTCTTTAAAAAGTCCGCTTTTTACCAAGTAGCAAAGACAATGTGCGGCATCTTCGGCGTGAATATTATCGCAAAAAGGAATTGTAACAGTGATTTTTTTGTCGTTGTATTCAAGCGTAATATCGGTGTTTTTTTCCTTAATTTGACTGTCAAAAGAAAACTCGTCCTCTTCAAAAATCACATTGTCAAGTTTTTCAAGTTCGCCGATTGAAGTAAATTCGTACTTATCGGGGATTTGCAGAATTGCCACCTGAAAATCATCATTAAGAAGCGATACGTTTTCCAAAAAGTCAAGTTCACTAACATATCTTAACGTTGTAAAAACCTTATAATCAGGTCTTAACAAAGCATACATCCAATCTTTTACGGCACATGTATTTTCTCTGTCCGGCACAGTGATAACTCTGCCTTTGAACATCGAAAACACTTTTATAATATAACTATTGATTGCCCGCGGAATGTTGTCTACTATCAGAAAGACCGCGTCTTGAAACCTTGTTTCATAGTTTTCGGGCAAAGTTTTAACGACAAAAATCCTGACACCCAAACCGTACATTCTTTCTATCGGTTTTTCAGGGTCTTTGAATTTTTTGAGATCGAAAAACACGGAGTTTTTCATTGCCGCCGTACAAGCCGAACGGATTATAATTCCCTCGCCTTCAAGGTCTTGATTACCAAAAACGGCTGTTGCCGAAACTGCGAGGGATATTTCTTGTATAGAAAATTTCATTTTTTATCTCCTTACATTGATTCCTTCTTTTACGAGATATTGCTTCAAATCCGGGATAGCGATTTTTCCAAAGTGAAAAATACTTGCCGCAAGAGCCGCGTCTGCTTTTCCCACTGAGAAAACGTCTTTGAAATGCGACATCTCCCCTGCCCCGCCCGAAGCAATAACGGGAATCGTTAAGATTTCAGAAAGTTTGGCGAGGGCTTCGTTAGCAAAACCCGTCTGATGACCGTCATGATTCATAGAAGTAAAAAGAATTTCTCCCGCGCCGCGGTCTTCGATTTCCTTTGCCCATGAAAAAAGTTCCTTGTCGGTTGGACGCTTTCCGCCGTGAGTGTGAACAATCCATTTGCCGTCTATCATCTTGGCATCTATGGCTGTAACAACAAACTGACAGCCGAATTTTTTGGCTATATCGCTCACTAACTGAGGATTCTTAACAGCCGCCGAATTGACAGAAATCTTGTCGGCTCCATAAATTAAGAGATTTTCGGCATCCCGTATGTCTGAAATTCCGCCGCCGATTGTAAAAGGTATAGAAAGATTTTGAGCCACCTTTTCAACAAGCGAATAAATCTGTTTTCTTCCCTCGTTAGTTGCCGTTATATCCAAGTAAACCAATTCGTCGATGCCCTGCTCTGAATACGCCTTGCCAAGTTCCACGGGGTCGCCAGCATAACGTAAGTTCTCGAAACTCACGCCTTTAACAGTCTGACCGTCTTTAACGTCAAGACACGCTATTATTCTCTTTGCTAACATTTTTTATTCCGATGTTATTTCCGCAAGTCTGGCGAGCGAAATACGGTTTTCGTATATTGCTTTGCCAACAATAACGGAATCTATGTCAATTTCGTTTAACTTTATTAAATCCTCTTCCGACGAAACGCCGCCGCTTGCCGTAAAACGGATTTGCGGAAACTCCATCTGCAATTTTTTGTACAAATCAATGTCCGGTCCGCTTAACATACCGTCGCATTTTATGGAAGTAACGCAGACACGCAGCAAGCCGTCGCCCAAGAATTTTTCTATCAAGGTATTGATTTTCATACCGCTGTCAGACTGCCAGCCGTTGATTCTGACCTCAGAACCCAAAACGTCGGCACTCAAAATTATTTTTTCACCGCCGTATTTTTTAAGGCATGAAGTCATCATTTCGGGATTTTTGACAGCCGCGCTGCCGAGATTAACCGCATACGCACCGAGCGAAAACAGCATTTCTACATCGCCCAAAGTTTTGATACCACCACCGCAGTCGATTTTGAGCGACGTTTTTTGCGCAACAGAAGAAAGTACTTCCGTGTTGACAAGCGCACCTTTTTTAGCTCCGTCAAGGTCTACGAGATGAAGCCGCGACAAACCCGCCTCTTCGTACCCCTCGGCAACTTTTACGGGATCAAGGTCGTATTTTTTTACATTTTCGTATTTGCCCTGTTCAAGTCTGACACAGCGGGCGTTAATAATGTCGATTGCAGGAATTATTATCATAATTTTATAAAATTTTCTAAGATTTTAAGCCCCGTATTTCCGCTTTTTTCGGGGTGAAACTGCGTTCCGAAGAAATTTTTTTTGGCGATTGAAGCCGAAAAATTTTCCGCGTAAGAGCACTCAGCCGCCGTATATTCAAACACGGGAACCATGTAACTATGAACAAAATACACAAACGAATTTTCTGCAACACCTTGATACAACGGCGTTTTTAGATTAAAAACATTGTTCCAACCCATGTGAGGGATTTTTTCGCCGGCTTTTGGTAAGAATTTCTTGACAGTAACATCAAAAATTCTAAGTCCCTGCGTATTTTCTTCTTCTGAAAAAGCACACATAAGTTGCATACCAAGACAAATACCAAGTACAGGTTGTTTTAAGGTCGGTATAAGAACATCAAGTCCCTCGTTTTTAAGGGCTTGCATAGCCGCACCCGCATTGCCGACACCCGGAAAAACCACTTTGTCGGCACTCAAAATTTCGTTATGATTTTTTGTCAGGACAGTCTTACAGCCCAAACGCTGCAAAGCCGCCTCCACCGACTTAATGTTGCCGGCTTTATAATCTATGATTGCAATATTCACGGTAAAAAAACTTTTTTCAGGGGCAAAGTTAAAAAAAATATCGGACTATTTAATTAATTAATGCAAAAATAAAAGGAGATTTTGCTACCTCACTGTAATTATTTTTTTGGGTAGAAAAAATCGTCAAAGTGATTGCCGGAATATTTAATTTTTTTTTGTAATTTTGTGCGGTTTTATTCTAAGAAAAAATGGAAAACACAACAGGTAGAATTCCCGTTACTATTTTAACGGGTTTTTTGGGTGCGGGCAAAACCACGCTTTTGAACAACATTATCAGAAAATATTCCAACAAACGTTTTGCTGTTATCGAAAACGAGTTTGGTGAAATCGGAATTGACGGCGGTCTTATCGTCGGCAACATCGAAAACATGTACGAACTATCCAACGGCTGCATTTGCTGCAACCTTTCGGACGGACTGCAAAAAACGTTGGACAACCTTCTGACCTCACGTTATCAGTTTGATAACCTTCTGATTGAAACCACAGGCATTGCCGACCCCGCAGGCGTTATCGACAATTTTGTGGCATACGAGGAGTTTTTGAGAAAATTTGTCATCGACTCCGTTATCTGCCTTGCTGACGCGGTAACTTACGAGGAGAGTGCAGAGGAGCAGCCAGAAGTTCATCGACAGTTGGCCGTAGCGGACATTATAATTTTGAACAAAATCGGCGACGTAAGTCCCGAACAAGGCGAAAGAGTAAAAAAACTTATCCGCAGCGTTAATCCGACGGCAAAACTTTACGCTGTATCTCATGCTGATATTACAAATTGTGAGGTTCTTGATACTTTCGCCTACACAAAAGAAAACATCGAAAAACTCGTTGTAGATTTCAAAAACGCCACGCCATTGAAATTTGATATGCTCGATGCAGATTTTTCAGAGCCTAATTTTGCAAAAAATCCCGCCAACAAACACAACAATGCTTTTCAACACAGCATTGTTTCGGAAGGTTTTACCGTGGAAGGCGACATCAACGAAGAAAAATTCGTCAACTGGCTTCAAGCAGTTTTGCAGTACAATTCTGCAACGGTGTTCCGCGTAAAAGGCATTTTGTCAATTGCAGGACGCAGCAAAAAATACATTCTTCAATCTGTCCGTCAGTATTTTATGGTTGACGAGGGCGAAGAGTGGCAAAACGGTGAAAAACGTTTTACCAAACTCGTCTTCATCGGCAAAAAACTCAACCGCGAGGCGATTGAAGGTTATTTGCAATCGTTTGTAGTTTAATGTGTTCTTACGTAATCCATTACGCAATCGCAACTTATTGTCCAACCGCCAACGCCGTAAACTCCGTCCCAATAATTTTTGAGATCGGACATTGATTTTTCCATTTGCGGCGTTACGGTTTGGTTTTCATGGTTTACCATGTAGTCGTAAGCGTAATAGTTGTAATCATGCCAAAGCAGCCATGTTTTTCCGTACAAGGCTCCGTATTTTGTTTTGCTATCGGAAGATTTTATGGCTTCGTCAAGATATTCCAAGGCTTTTTCTTCGTATTTTTGCTGAGCCTTTGTTCTGTCTTCGTAAACGCTCCAAGAATATTCCAAAAGATACCAGCAATTTCCCCAGCGAGAGGCTTGAGTCAAATAGGTGGCAAGTTGTTTTGCCGTAGAATAGCGTTTGTCGCCGGTTGACCGTTCAAAAACCTCGGTAAGCATTTTTAATTCTTTGCAAAATTTGAGTTTTTGGTTTTCTTCCAATTCGCCGCCGTTATTGTCTTCCCAATCCTCTATCCAGTCCTGAGTTTCGTTCCAACGCTCCTTAGTATAATCACGCAAAGTCATATAAAGTTTTAGCGGACTTTCTTTGTAATACGAAAGCGGAATTTGCGAAAGATAATCTTCTGCCTTGATGAAATTCATTTCACCGAGATAGCGTGTTCCGAGTTTTTCGACAACATCTTCCCTTTTGACATGCGATTTGGTTAAAAGGTATTTTTCAAAGTTGTCCAACTTTTTCACCTGCGTTATGTAGTCGAGATAACTTTCTAATTCTGCGGCGTTCAACGTCAAAATGTTAATCGTAGAATAATCCGTTGAAGCCAGCAAAGTATAAAAGTTTGTATTTTTGTTTTGCGGCAAAAGGTTTTGATAAACAATTCTGCTTTTTGCGTTTTCAAAAAAGCCGTCGGTTTCAGCCATTTTGTCAAGCCAGAGAAATTCGCTCAGATAATACGCTGCTTTTGCAGGTGAATATTTTTCGCCTTTTGTTGAAAGGAAAAATCTGATAACCCTTGCAACATCTTTCATTCTTTGCGTTCCTTCGAGGTTAGAGGTTTGCTCAGCATACTTTTTCGCGTTTGCAATGTCACCGAGATAATAAGAAAGCATAGCAGCGGCAGTTTTCCACATTAAAGGCGTTTTAGAGGCTTTTTTGTCGGCAATTTGATTGGCAAAAGTTATGAAATCCTGAGCGTCGGCGTGATCGATATTTCTGTAATCAAACGGTTTGCCATACTCATCGCTGTCAATGTTTTCTTGAAACATGTTGACAAAGTCTTGAACCAAAAACACCAAAGCACCGTCGTTTTTGTCTTTGTCGTAACGCTCGCGTATTCCGTCTAAATTGCGTTTTTCGTCAAGACAAAATTTAACACTCTGAATATCATTAATTTGCAAGAAAATATTAATTGCCGCATTTATTTTTTTCTGGTGGTAAAGTGCGCCGGCAAAAAGACCCGTCATCTGTTTTTTGCAATATTCGTCCTGAGTTTTTATGCCGTCATTAAGCCAGAATTTTTCTACTTCGGGGTATTTTTCCAACTGAAACATACAACGCATTGCCATCAGGTTGTAACGGTCTTTGAGCCTTTGTCCGCTATATTTTGTTGCCTTTTCCAACAGTTTTTCGTAAACTTCCTTGTATTCTTTGATTTGATTCTCATCGGGGTATTCCCATTGATTATAGAAGTCTTGATTGACATTAAGATATGTTGACAAATCTTTCAGATAATCAAGCATTTCGGCATCTTTTTTCTGAATTGCAGCATTTAGTGCGGCTTTGTCGCTCTTGCCGTTTTCGATGTCTGACAAAATCTCGTCTATACGGGAAGAAAAATCATAAGAGTAGACCGGCGTTTTACCGCCCGCGTAATCGTTCCAAAACTTCAAAAAATCTTCGTCCTCTTTTCCGGGCTCGAAAATTTTGAACAGGTAATAGTTGTAAGTCGGATAATACCAACACGAGACATCGGCTTTCAAAAAGTTAGAAAGCAGCAGTGCTGTCATCAAAATTAAAAATCTTTTCATATTCTTTAATAGTTAAATTGTTAATATTGTTTGAGTTCAAATCGTAAATTATTGTGCTTTTCACAATATCCTTTCGTATTTCAGAAATCTCCGTCATTACTTTTTCGATTTCCTTAAAATCCGCTTTTTTTTCGTAAATAGTGTCCAAAATTGACATCATCACGTTGAATGTTTCCGTACTTATGTAGACGGGAATATCCTTAGAGCGGATAACCATGAAAACGTCATCGCTAATTTTTTGAAACAGAGTGCTGTCCTTTAAATTCTGATTGTAAACGATGTTTTTAAAACCGTTTTTACCGAAAAGTATCTGCCATTTGAAATTAGGCAGCGCAGCCCGCATTTTCAGCCCGTATTTTTTCAAATGTTTCAGATACGGCTTTACTTCCTTGAAACCAAGAATCGGATTTTCGCATTTTTTATCTCTGTAATTACCTGTATTATAAAGCATTAACACGCCGTAATCGCAAGGCGGAACTTCCATCGAAAGTTGGTGAAGCCTTATTGTTACGGAGAGTTTTATGGCCTTTTCTTTGAGGTAATTTTTCAGCAAAGATAAAAAATTATAATATTTTTTCATACTCTTTGCCGTAAAATCGCAATCTATCTGAATTTCTTTTGCCTGAGGAATTTTATGAGTTTTGTTGATTTGTAAAATTCTGTCTGCCAATATTTTATAAAGGGTGTCAAGATTTTTCTGAATACAATTTTCAGTTATAAAAACGGTTGGAATTATTTCTATGTCTTTTGAGGGAATGTCTTTAAAAGTGATTGTGGCGTTAGGTTTTGGTTTTTGCGTTTTTGGGTCAACAATGACATCAAAATACCGCATATATATTTTTTTGATTTTGTGCTCGGCTAAAAAAGCATTTTCGGTACTATCATTTTTGTATACCGTTTTCCAAAAATATACCGAATTTTCTTTCGGCTCTTGTTTTTCTGCGCAGGATACAGCCAATAAAACGAGAAAGGTTAACAGAAAAATTTTCATAATGACAAAATAAGAGGGATTGTCTAAAAAATGATAGACAATCCCGAAAAAAAATTAAGTTTGTATCACATTCCTAATTTGCAGGTGCGTTTTGCAACGATGGAGTCTGAGGAATAGCCGGAACAGAATTTTGGTTTATCAAAATCTGTTTAACGCCCGAATCCTGATTGCTTTGTTTAACGCTGCTTCCGCCGCTTACGCTTGCAATGATGCTTAAAACTGCAATGGCGATTACTAAGCCCCAAGTGTAAGTTTCAAGTTTGCTCTTTTGCTCTGCAACTCCTCCAAATTGTGTGCCGGCACTCAAATCCGATGCCAAGCCGCCGCCTTTGCTGTTTTGAACCAATACTATTAACACTAACAATACGGCTGCGATTACGATTAATACTATTAACGTTGTATACATGATTTATTATTGATTATTTTTCATATTTTCTATTTCCTTGATTTTTGCGTTAAAATATTCGCTCTTATCAGGATAATCCTTTACAAGTTTCGTATAACTTGCGATTGCTTTGTCAAAAAGTTTTTGCGTTATGTATATTTTTGCAAGTTTTTCCGAGGCGAGTTCAGGTTGTTTGATTGAATCCTGCCCCATGTCTCCTGCGGCAACTTCTTTGTTTCTATCCAAATGCGGAGAATCCTGCAAAAACTTGTCAATGAGCGAAGTATTGTTGTCGGTTTTTACTTCCGTAACTACTGTTTCGGTTTTTACTTCCGTCTTGTTATTGTCTTCTGTCGGATAATTCTTTTTCAATTTTGCCAACAATTTTTCTGCCGCCGAAAGTTCTTTTTTCTCTTCGGGCTTTTCTTCTTTCTTTTCCGGCAGTTTTTCTTCTTCATCTTTAACCTTTGTCGTAACGGTTTGCGTAACAACCGTAGTTGTTGTGGTAGTTGTAGTAACGGTTGCTGCCGCTGCTGCTTTTTCTGCTGCTGCCTTGTCCGCTGCTGCTTTTTCCGCTGCTGCCTTTTCTGCCGCTGCCTTTTCTGCCGCTGCTTGTGCTGCTGCTTCGGCTTCTTTTGCTTTTTCTATCTCTTTTTTTACCTCTTCTTTTTCTTTTCTCAAAGAAGCAATTTTATCCAAAATTTTGTCTTTTGATTCAGTTTTTTCTTCAACCTTCGGTTCTTCTTTTTTTATTTCAACCTTCGGCTCTTCTTTTTTTACCTCTACGGTTTTTACCTCAACTTTTCTTACTTCAACCGGTTTTTCAGGTTCTTTTTTAGCCCCTACAACAACGGCTTGATTAACATTTTCGTCTTTGGCAAAGTTAGCGGCAGCAGATTTTATTGAACCGTCTTCCGCAATATTTGTTGCAACAGTTGTGTAATTACCGTCTTCTTTTTCACCGAAAAAGTCTTTTACGAGTTGCTCATGGTTGACTTTGCGCTCCTCGTGAGAGAGTTTTTTCTTTTCCGTATTTTCTACTTTTTTGTCCTCTACTTTTTTGTCTTCAACTTTTTTTTCTTCAACTTTTTTTTCTTCAACTTTTTTTTCTATTGCCTTTTTCTCCTCAACTTTCTTTTCGTCAGCCTCTTTTTGTACTTCAACTTTTTTCTCCTCAACCTTTTTTTCTACTGTTTTTACTTCAACCTTTACTTCCGGCTTGTTTTCCGTTTTTACTTCGGTTTTGACATCAGTTTTTACTTCGGTCTTCACCTCTGATTTAGTTTCGGTTTTAGGTGCAACGGGTAGTTCTTCTTTTAAGAGCGAGTAAAGGATTTTCCTATCGGCTACGTAAAGCGATTCTACCGGCAATTTTTCCCTGACAAGTTTCTTATTGATTTTTTTCAACGACTGCAAATACAAAAGATGCGCCGTTTGAAAAAACGGGAATTGTTTTATCAACTGCTCCATTTCAACAACCGAACTATCAGTCAGTTGGTCCGGCTCTTGCAGGTATTTAAAAAATTGTTTTGAACTAATCATAATAAGCAGAGTTTTTTTATTTATTATTCCTTGTACTTTTCTTTAATATTAAAGTTTACCAGTTGACAACCGAATCGTTGAAAATATCGTCAATCAACTGCTTAGTTATTTCTTCCACCAACGCACTTTCTACCGAGTTGAACGAACTCGAGACATCATAATCCGAATATCTCGTATACGATTTATCAAAATCGTTTTCGGGTGCAGTTTCGTTTGTAAAGGTTACTTTCAGTGTTATAGTCAAGCGGTTAAGGCTTGCAGTCTCACCCGCTTTAATACCTACCGAACTTATTGTGTAACCGGTTATCGTGCCTTCAAAATGCAAATCGCCTCCTGATTTTACAAGAGTCAGCGGCGTTTGACTAACAAATCTGTCTTTTAAGGCTTCCGTTATCGTGTTGCTCAAATCGGCGTTTACGTATGTAGAACGGTTTTGAAAATAATCTATTGAAACCGTTTTTGCAGTGCCGTAAGATGCACCCGTAAACGAGTAAATTCCGCAACCTTGAAACGAAAATACTGTTGTCAGCAATATTAATAATATACAAATTCTCTTTATCATTTGCTGATATTGTATTCTTTGAGTTTTCTGTACAACGTGCGCTCAGAAATTCCGAGTTCTTTTGCCGCCGCTTTTCGTTTACCTTCGTGTTTTTCCAAGGCCTTTTGTATCAAGAGATACTCCGAGTCCATAAGCGAAAGATTATCATCGGTAAATTCCTCAGTGTCAATAATATTGCTGTTGTTATGAAGTTCCGAGCCGTGTATTACGCTTGTGTCTTTATGTACCGGCGTTACAATCGGTCGGTTTATCGTTGTCATAACATCATCGGGCGCAAACTGAACTTCTTCAATATTATAAGCCTCAGCCGCATTGTTTTTGTCAATATGGTGTATTCCTCCGCCACTTGACATTTGATGAATTTCCTTGCGGTGATTTGCTATGTCGTTGTTGATGTTAAACAACACCTTCTATATTATCT
>JAEEXW010000402.1 GCA_016287995.1 Bacteroidales bacterium | reverse complement strand
GTCTGCACGATTACTGATGTGGACGGAATTTTTTTCATTCAGGCACATATCAATACTGATTCTTTGGAGTTTTCAATGGTTGGTTATACGCCTCATGTTGAAATTCTAAAACGTAACGCCTATCAGGAGGTTAACATAAAACTTTCTCCTAATAATCTCGAACTTGATGAAATTGTTGTAACTCCGGGCGAAAATCCGGCGTGGAGAATCATGCGAAACGTTGCCGCAAACCGCAAAAAAAACAATCCCGAAAAGTTTGAATGTTACAAATATGAGGTTTACAACAAAATGGAACTCGATATCAATAACATCAGAGACGATTGGTCGGACAAGATGTTTATGAAGAATTTTAATTTTGTTTTCAACTATGCTGACACTTCTGCCGAGACGGGAAAAGTTTATTTGCCGGTAATGATAACGGAAACTATTTCGGATGTTTACCACAAGAGCAACCCGTCAAAAAAGAAAGAAGTGATAAAAGCCTCCAAAATTTCGGGTGTTGAAAACAATTCTATTTCGCAGTATACGGGGCAGATGTATCTTGATGTCAACATTTATAAAAATTATATTCCGGCTTTCGGACACGATTTTGTTTCGCCGCTTTCGGATTATTGGAAGGCTAATTATAAGTTTTATCTTTTGGACAGCGTTTATCAAGACGGAAGTTATCTTTATCACCTGTCTTTTAAACCGAAATTCAAGCAGACGTATACTTTCAGCGGCGATATGTGGATTAACGACACAACGTGGGCTGTCAAAAAAGTTACTGCAAAAATGGCTAATGATGTCAATCTCAACTATATAAACAACATGATTATCTCTCAGGAATACGAAAAAATCGATTCCGTGTGGTTTTTGAACAAAGAGGAGATGTTTATGGATTTTAATATGACCGATTCTACGATGGGATTTTTCGGAAAAAAGACCATGATGAGGAAAAATATTGAGATAAATCCTGTTTTTGACGAAAATTTTTTCAGCGCAACGTCAACCAACGAGACGGAAATTCTTGAAGATGCTATGCACAAGGATTCTTCGTATTGGAACGCTTCTCGACACGAAAAACTTACGCAAAAGGAACTTAACATTTACGAAATGGTAGACTCCATTAAGGAAGTTCCCGTATTTAAAACTGTTACCAATACGGTTGAGATGTTTATCGGCGGATATTGGAAACACGGTAATTTTGAATACGGACCTTATTACAAAATCCTTTCACACAACGAGATAGAAGGTTGGAGATTGCGTCTTGGCGGCAGAACGAGCAACGAGTTTTCCAAGAAAATAATGCTTTCAGCATACGGCGCATACGGTTTCAAAGATCAAAAATTTAAGTACGGAGCGGATGTTCTTTACCTTCTCAACAAGCGTCCCCGTCGCACGCTTGAAGGCGGTTATAAATACGATATGGAGCAACTCGGACAGTCTAACAATGCTTTTTCTGAGGATAATATTCTTTCGTCCATGTTGTCAAAACATCCGAATAGACATCTTTTGCCGGTAAGGGAAGGGTATTTAACTTATAGTCACGAGTATTTTTGGGGCTTGGCCAACGACTTCGGTGTAAAATATCGTCAACTTTATCCAACAAAATATATTGTCTTTCAAAACAAAGCCAAGGATTTGGTTTTTAGGGACATAAAGAGCGTAGAATTATATTACAAACTTCATTTTTGTTATAACGAAAAATTTGTTGAGGGAGCATTCCTACGGTCAAGTATGGGCAGTGAATTTCCTGCTTTTGACATAACGGCGATGGCCGGCTTTTGGAACAATCAGGGTAAAACCAACAATTATTACCGTTTTATTGCGACGTTAACTAAGAAAGTGGCAATCAATCCTTTCGGCAAACTAACTTGTATTTTTGAAGCGGGAAAGGTTTTGGGGACAGTGCCGTTTCCTCTGCTCAAACTTCATGAAGGCAACGAAACTTACGCTTTTGACAAATATGCGTTTAATTTGATGAACCTTTATGAATTTGCCTCCGATACGTATTTTAGCGCAACTTTTGAGCATCATTTCAACGGCTTTTTCTTCAACAGAATTCCGCTTTTAAGAAAACTCAAATGGAGGGAAATCGTTTATGCTAAGGGTCTTATCGGTGATATTAGCGACAAAAATTGCCGTGAAAAAGCGTTGATGGATTTTCCGAGTTCTTTGGGCGATGTCAATAAACCGTATTTTGAGGCTGGTGTCGGAGTGGAAAATATTTTCAAGTTTTTCCGTGTTGACGGAGTTTGGAGGTTTTCGCATCTTGACAATCCTGGTGCTTCAAAATTTGCTTTGTTGTTTAGAGTTCAGGTAATTTTATAATGGAACTATTCCGGATTAAGTTTATGGCTTTTTAGCGGGGTAATATTCGGAGAAAATCCCCAAAGTTTAATACTTTCTGCAAATTTTAACATTTATTAATATTTGCTATATTGTGAAAAAAGTTTATATTTGCAGTATGGAAAATTTAGACTTTGCGGATGTCAAATTATTGAAGGAGAGTGTAGAAAGTAAATTTGGCAGGAGGGTTTTGTACGCCAAAGATTGTGGTGAGTTGTCGCAGGTTGTGTTTGAAAAGACGGGCTGTAAGGTTAGCGAAACCACTATTAAGAGGTTGTGGAATCTTGTAAACTCCGCTTTTAATCCTTCAAAATACACATTAAATTCCTTGGCTAATTATCTTAATTTTAAGGATTTTGATGATTTTATTTTTCATAAAGATGATTATAAAAAAAATGCCAAAAACCTTTTGATTTGGACGCAGTTGAAAGTTTCGGCTGACAAGATTTCTCGCAGTACGGTTTCATATTTGAAAAATCGTAGCGGTATTGGTTTTGAAAAAACTATAAAGCGGAATTTTTTTGGGCCGGTAATTAAAGAATTTTTCTCCACAGAGGAAAACGCATACGCTATTATTGCTCCTGACGGAATGGGGAAAACTACTACCGTTTTGCATTATGTTGATGACTTTTTGAAAACCGACAAAACCTCAAACGATGTTTTGTGGTTTTTCAACTGTTCTTCCGACAGTCCGCTTAACGTGTTGAACGACAATCTGAAAGACGTTCTTTCTGCGTTTCTC